>SKPS01000027.1 GCA_007119395.1 Lentimicrobiaceae bacterium | reverse complement strand
ATTCGCCGGGCCAGATTGGGAAACTGTTGAAGAAGGGATGCCACCGGTGCACATTGGTAGGTTTGCTTCTTCATGGCGAAAGGGTCTTCTGTTTCGTTGTGCAGTGGATGCAGTCTGAAAAACCTGTAGAGGTCCTGGGTGAACTGGTGGAACACTTCATGCCCTTTTACCTCTGATACCAGGCTGTCGCTGCTGCTTTGCTGTATCACACCGGTGATTTCCCCTGAAAGGGTGTTGATCAGCATGGTGCGTTGCATTTCCGGCATCGCGGAGAGGTTGAAGCTGAAGGAGTACTTGTCGGAGTTACACATCACCGGGAAATCTTTAAACGCTTTCAGAAATCCGGAGATGGCCTGGTTGGTCTCTTCGTCGGCGAAGTGTGTGGTGAGTGTCGGATGGCGATGATCGAAAGGGAGGAACCAGTTTGCGGTTTTATGGAAAAAGGGGAACGATTTGAGGCGCGAGAAGGTGCTGATAAAGAGGTCGGCCCCCTCCATTTGCAGTTGGTTTAGCTCCTCCATCTTTTCAAACATCCCCGGAGAGTCTTCAAAGAATTTTTCCCACTCAGGGTTTTTCTCCTCACCGGCTTCATCCCTTATAAGTTGGTCGAGGTTGAGCTGCTCCTGGATTTTTGGAGCGATTTTCATCATTTCGGGGATGATCTCTTCCTGAATCCGGCGCGACACCTTCTCTGTGTCACCGGTTCTGATCAGTTGTATGATTGCCTTTTCTAGGTGTGTGACAAAGAGCGGATTTTCAGCCAGTGTTTCGAGCCGTTCTTCTATGCCCGGGTACAGGTGCATGCGGTGGTCGTATCTGATCAGCACGAGCAGCATGCCTACCAGAGCCCTTTGCCACTGTTGGGGCATTTGTGCTGTGTACACATCTGCCAGGAGCATCCACACCTCCGGGGAGAACTTTTCCAGATTGTGCAATATGAGTGCACTCACCAGCAACACGGCCAGCCCCTCTTCTGTCTCTTCATCAAAAAGTGTTTCCCGCAACACTTCAAGGAGTGCTTCGGGGATGGCCGGTGCCATCCAGATGCCGCAAAAGAGGCGCTCCATCCGTTGCTCGTACTCGGCTAAACCACCCGGGTCACGGGAGTACATCCATTGGTTGATCTCTTTAGGCTCACCCGGAGAAAAAGGGGGCGTCGTCTCAACCCGTTGCCGCATGGAGTGCCAATCGCTCTGCTGATCTGCCGATAAAGCCCGGGCATAGAGCACATCTGCCATGTTGAGCAGACGTCGACTCATGTCGTCACGAAGCTGATTCCTTGAAGGATCAGGTGCATCCATCATAAAATATCTCAGCATCTGATGGTATATCTCCTCCTCCGACTCCAATGCCACCGGCTTGTAACCGGGTGATACTGAATCGGCCAGTTTTTGGATTGTGTTGATCCCTTTGATTAACCGTCGATCGGCAATGGCAGCCACTGCCTCCCGGTATGTTGTACGCTTCTCACTGATTCCCTTCATGCCAGCTTCTTTCGTTATTGTTGTTTGGTCACCTGCAGAATAAACTGCAACATCTCTTCCATCACCTTCTCACCAAAGGTCTCCTCTATGGTGGCGTACTCTTGCACCGATCCGGTTTCAGCCACCTGGAACAGATGGTTGCGCTGTGGGTAGCTCTTCCATGTGAAGTTGGTTTTGTTGTGCTGCTTGACAAACGTTTTGAGTGCTTCTATGTTCAGGTCATCCAGCACCTGCACATCTTTCCCGCCAAAGAGGGCCAGCATAGGCACGGAGATTTTTGGGAGGTAGTTGCTTGGGTCTGTTTTGAGGAATGCGATAAACCATGGTGAGGTGTAAGCGGGCACTGATTGTTTGACTGCTTCTTCGTTGTAGCCGTAGGTTGCATGGTGTTTTTCGCGGGTTCTGGCTCGCCGTTGTGCATAGAAGGCCTCCATCTGTTCGGCTGCCTGTTGGCTGTCGGTTGCATCTTTCAGGATTTCGAACACCGCTTTTGCATCACGCAGTGTGCGACGAATCACCCTTCGTGGTGCTCCGGATACTTCCTGTATTCTTTGGATCTGGGAGAGGAGTATCTCTTCTCCGCTGATGGTGGGACCGGCAAGCATAATGATGAAAGCTGCCGGGTTGTCGCTGCGTGCAGCGATAATCTGCGCGATAAGTCCACCTTCGCTATGCCCGATGATGCCGGCTGCGTCGGGGTTTACGTTGGGGTGTTGTTGAAGGAATCGTAATGCGGCCAGCGCATCATCGGCGAAGTCGTATGTGGTGCCACTGGCGAAGTCACCGGTAGAGCCTGCAAAGCCCCTGTCGTCGTAGCGTAGCACCACGACACCCCTTCGGGTGAGGTAGTCGGAGATCACCAGGAAAGGTTTGTGCCCCATGATCTCTTCGTTGCGGTCCTGTGGGCCTGATCCTGTTACCAGGATAACCGCCGGGAAGGTGCCCACCGTGTCGGGGAGTGTGATGGTGCCGGCCAGTATCACATCAGCCGCTTCGTTGGGTATCATCACCTCCTGCTCTACGTAGGGGAAAGGTCTCTGCGGCTCCTGTGGTCTGGCAAATTCGAAAGGGGCGCTGATGCGTCGAAAGGTGATCGGCAGGGTGAAAGGTCCCTGGTTGAACTCCCCTGTCAGCAACGAGTCACCGGGCATCAACCGTGCGCGGACCGTGGCCATCAGAGTGGATACTCCGATCCGTACCGAGTCACCTTCGAGTTCTATTCTGCCGATGGGGATGTCGTTGGCACCCTGCATCGGACTGTGCATAAATCCTGCAAGCTGCCCGGCGGAGTCGATGTGGATGTCCATGGTAAGGATGAGTTGGGTGCCCTGTACGTCGAGCTCCCCATGCCAGCTGCCGGCTAAATTGCTTTGCGCCGAAATCGCCATAGGAAGCGTAAGCAGCAGAAACAGTGAAGACAACAAATGGGCTTGACAAAAGGCGTTTTTCATAATCGTAGGGTAAAAATTTCACGCCAAAGATAACAAGGAATCGCGATTTTGCTTATCTTGCGGTCAGAAAAACACTAAACAGATAACATATGGCGAAGAAGTATATTGTGTCGGCTCTGGCCCTGCTGGGGTTTATGGTCATGGTTTCCTTTGCGATGAACCAGTTGTTGTTTTCTGAATTGGGCACCACCATGCGGGTTATTAGACCGGATGCGGTGAAGTCGGCTGATGAATCTGTTCCTTCCTATGCTGTTACCGATCACACCACCACAGAACCAACCGGAATGAAAGAGGGAAAAATCAAACTACCGGCTCCGGCCCTTCGTGGCCGGATGACCGTAGAGGAGAGTTTGGAGAAGCGTCGCTCCATACGCTCTTATCGTGATGAAGCTTTAACATTGGCGCAGGTTTCACAACTGTTATGGTCAGCCTATGGAATTTCAGACTCCACCACCTTCACGGCGAGGAGTCTTCGCACGGCACCGAGTGCCGGAGCCACCTATCCGCTGGAGCTCTACCTTATGGTGCGCAATGTGCGTGGCCTTGAGCCGGGCCTGTATCGTTATCATGTTGAAGGGCATAGTCTGAGCCTCTATTCTTCCGGTGACATCAGCCGTGCGGTAGCTGACGCTTCCCTGGGGCAGATGATGTTGCATGATGCCCCGGCTTCACTCATCTACACAGCCATCTATTCACGCATTACCGGTCGCTATGGCGATCGTGGCGCTGAGAGATATCTCTTTATGGATATCGGCCACTCAGCACAAAACGTATACCTGCAAGCCACCGCCATGGGTCTCGGCACATGCGCAGTGGGCGCCTTCGATGATGAACGGCTGGCATCGGTCGTCAACCCACCCCTGGAGGAAGTGATCCTTTACCTGATGCCACTGGGTATACCAAAATAATAGATAGGCGTTGGATGACATCGCTCTCCCTGAAAAGTGAACGTGGTGAACAGATCAAAATACTTTCGCGGTGTGTGCACCCAGGCGGTGACCGTCATAGACCTCCGAAGTGTGCCTGCATTTGACCAGGGCCATGTCCCCGGCAGCATTTCGGCGCCATTGGATGCAGAGAACCCCGCTCCGAAGCGACAACACCTTAACCCGGCCATAAGACAACATCTGTCAATACAGGCCGCTTCATGGCGAGAGAAGTATGAAACCCTTTGTTTGGAAAAGCAGCCAGTGGTTCTGCTCTGTGCCGATGGAATGGTTGCTTCACCCTTTGTCTATGATATCCTGTCGCCTGTTATCCCCGATGCATTATCTGTTTTCGAAGGTGGATATCGTGGTTACCGAAAAAGGGTGCGTTCCCTGTTTCGTAAACCCTGCCGTTTTGTGTTGCTTCGTGGCAAAACCGGATCGGGTAAGAGTGCACTGCTGCAACTGCTTCAGCAGAACGGTTACCGTGTGCTGGATCTTGAAGGGCTGTCGGGTTCGCGTGGTTCTGCATTTGGCAGGGTAGGAGAGGTGAGCCCCCAGCCCACGCATGAGCATTTTGAAAACCTGATCGCAGGCACATTGTGTCAGCTACAAAGCGATGAGCCAATCTTTGTCGAGGAGGAGTTGCATCCGCTTGGCCATTGTGTGGTGCCGGAATCATTGCAACGTCAAATGCAGAACGGCTTCAAGGTGTACCTGGATGTGCCGCCGGAGACGCGTGCTGATGCGTTGGTGGAACAATATGGTGGAATCGATGATGCCGGTGTGATCGATGGCATAAGACGGTTGGCGGGGCGTATCGGGCAGGAGCAATGTGACCGGCTGATCGAGGCAACCGAGCGAGGTGAATACCATAAGGTGGCAAGAGAACTGTTGGCCTATTACGACAATGCCTCAGGCTACGAATCAAGCGCTTCCGATGCCGATGTGGTGATCTCAGGAGACAATGTGCAGGCGCTGTACAATACGCTGACAGGTGATGTGTTTACCCGGCTTGCAGCGAGAGAGCCCTGAAGAGGTGTTATAAGTGAAGGGTAAAAAAAAACGCTACATCGAAATGAAGCGCTACTGTCGAATTAGGATATCTGATTTCAGGTTACTCACCTGCTTTTCTTCGAGTTCAAATTCCGATACCAGTCTTCCTGTAAACGTCAGATTTCTATGGTTTCCCAGTTTATTCTTTGTTGTGCATGCATTCTGTTTTGTACAGCCGTTTGGTGTTCACTTTTCAGCATGTAGCCCACAGGTATGCCTGTTTGTTGCTTTCAATTTTTACTCCAGCAAATATACATCATTTTTCGAGCGAATGCAAGGATTATTTTCACTTTTTTCAACAGGAGAAGCGATTATTTTTGCGATTTGTCATTATTTGTTTTCGGTGATGAAATCGAAACGCAGTCCGCTGCTACCCTCTCCTCTTCCGTTGGTTTTGGTGCGTCCGAACCAGGTTACCACTTTACCGTTGAGCCATCTTGTGCGTTGGTAGTTTCCTGTGACGGTTGCTCCGGCTCTGGGCACCTCTTCTTCGAACAGGTAGAAAGGTTCTTCCTGGATGTCGGCTGAGTTGATCCCTTTTCTGAGGAGGTTGGATGCCGGTCTCACCTGGTGTGGCGGGAAGATTTCTGTGATGCGCGGCATGCTGGCCCGTTGCAGCTCTATTTCTCGGAATGAACCCTCCTTATGGACCGGGATAAACGGAATCCAGTTTTCTGTTACGGTGTTACCAAGAGTGTATTTAAGAGGTGGTTTTGTTTGTGACACTGCTTTAGTGTTGTCAGTATCCATAGTATCTGGCAACACCATATCGGGGTTGCTGTCGGAAAGTGCTTCTTCCAGTTTTCTGTAAAGGTTTTCAACGTTGGCAGCCAACTCATACCCATCGGCGCCGCTACCCAGCAAATTGGGAACGGTTTTTTCTATGGCCCACACCATATTGGCCATTTCATCCCGGATAAACCGGATCTCTTCCACGGGATCCCCTTCGATCACTTTTGCTGCTGCGGGCGTCAGGAAGAGGCGTTGTTCCAGAGGGTGTCTGCCGAGGTTCTCATCAGGTAATCCTGAGAGGCTGTACATGGTCCACGACATCCAGCTTTGCTGGTCGTGTTTGTGCGCTGCCTCTACCCAAGTTTTCTGTCCAAAGGTATCTGTTACCACCAGCCCTTCGATATTGGTTAGGGTGCCCATGGGTATATCAAGGGGAATCATCAGCCAGTCATTGCTATAGTAGAGGGCGAACTGGGCGAGCAGCACGGCCACCACATCGGTATCGGTGGCTGAGATGTTTCCGGGGTCGACCCTTCCGTCTTCGAGTTCCCACCACCTGGCGTTGGGCATACCCTGGAAAGCGGCTTCTGTGGGGATCATGGTTTTCACTTTTCTGGAAACTGGCATGATGGATCCTGGTTCTCCGGGTTGCCGCAGCCGTTTACCCGGTCCTGCATCAAAGGCAAACCAATCGAGGTGGCCATGATGATACCCGTTGGCATGAAGCTCCGACAAGAGGTTGTTGTTTTCGTCGATTGCCAGGTCAAAATCGTACTCCAGCCTTTCATCCACCCAAGAGGTCTGGTGTTCATCCGCCGGGAAGTTCCAGCTCTCTTTCACCCATTGTATCCACTGTGAGGCTGCCTCTCTGAGTGGATCTGCATGTGCCGGATCAACGAACCGGATGGTGCCGGGAACTCTGGCTGAGAGTGTTCCACCTGGCAAGGTGGAACCGCCATGTGTTCGCAACACCAGTTGGCTTGTCCTTTCTGGCTGCTCCTTCAGGTAATCCCACAACGCTTTTCCGTTAACGGCTTTGCCGGCAATCGCTTTAAGAAACAACAAGGCATCCCCTGATGCCCTGGTTCTTGCTGCGTACGCCACCTCCCCCGGCGCCTTCTTTGCATCCAAGTCTGGCACAGCGAACGGGAAGGCGTTTATAAAATCGTTGCGATAGCTTTCTGATGGCCAGTTTTCATAAGCGCTGCCATGTGTTTCAAGGAAGCGGAGAAACTGCTTGCCCATCCTTAGCGACATTTTGTGGTCTATGTCGGGGTAGAGTCGTTCCGCTGTGGTTTCAAGCGGAACAGTAGGGTCTGCCTGCCGGAACACACCCTGGTTTTTCCGGATGGCCGAAAGCCTCGCTTCGCTAATGGCTGCCTTGGCAAAAATGGCCGATCCGGCATCCTCTCCCTGAAACTCCCCAAACTGGTACTGCCGTGCCATCATCCACAAGGGATCGTGGATTTTGGCTGCCAACGCATCATCGAGCTCTGTCTGACGTGGACGCCCCTCGAGGCGTTGGTACCTGTGAAACTTTTCACATGGATCGTATTTACTCATAACCGTGTTGTTGTTGTTCGTGTTCTTGTTTCGTTTATAACTCCTCCTCTTTCACCTCGTCCGGAACATACCCTTTATTGATCACGGAGAGATCTGCCATCATCCCCTTTTGCCCATCATCTTTCCAATCGAAGCCAAAGCGGAAAATATTACGGGCTGCTTCATCGTCGCCATCGGCGAGGAGGGTGGCTGCGGGCAGGATATGAGCCAGGGGCGTGTTGTTGATCAGTTCGGGTTCCACCGCCCTGAGGCGAGCCATGAGGTATGCCTCCTCCACGATAAGACCCAGCTCGTCGAGGCTCCATTTGCCGTTCAGTTTGGGACTGACAGCCAGCAGCAACGATTGTGGCGGCCGGGCATCAGGTTGGTTGTAGTGGAACGCTACACCCGTGGTCTGCTCCTGCTCCGGAATTATCTCCATCCATTCATCCAGCACCAATGCCGAAGTATACTCCTGCATCTCCTCTGTTCCCGTGATCACCAGAGAGAGCCTGTCCTCTTCGGGTGACCAGCTCCCGGGGTGCTCACCACCAAGCCAATAGTCTGGTTCACCTTCAATTTCTAATACAGGGAGTTGTACCACGGAGAGCAGGGGTCTGGTCCCCTCCATCACCTCCTTAAGTAAACACACCGTATCAAAAGAGGCGATGTTTTTCCGCACCATGGCCACGTCCCCAAGCCACTGCTCAAGGTAGTCGTCAGGGAGGTTTCTCAGGATGCCGGTATGATGAGGCTCTGCTGCCATCTCTTTGATGGCTTCAACCTCTGAGACCTTCACTTTGGGAATCACTTTGGCGCCCTGTCCGAAGAGCAGTGTGCACACCTCTTCTGTGAGCTGTAACCACACTGCGTGATCGGGTTCCAATGCCATCTTGTGCAAGAGGGCATCCACCTCCTGTATGTTGAGGGCTACCCGCTCTCTTGCTGAGACGATTTTGCTGACAAGACTTTGGGTATCTGTCATCTCACCCGGCAAGGGGTAATATTGGTGGAACCCCCACTGTGTGAGCTTGATGTTGAATTCAACGGCTTGCTGGTGGGAGTTGTTGTCGTCAGGTGATGGTGTTCCGAACGATTCGAGCTCTTCCAGCAAGTGTGTATAAGCTGTGGCGGCTGCTGAGAGCCTTCCGAACAGCTCTACGGTGTCCAGCCCGGGTGTTTCCAACTCCGGTCTTAACGAACTCTCTTCGTATTCAAAGTCTCTGGCATCGGCCGGACGAATCACAGAGATCACTTTTGCCAGGTGGTTCATCAGGGAGAGGCATTCATTCAGGGACCTGTCAGCCTTCGGGGGGCATATTCCGAAGTTCACACTGAAGTGAGCGTCAGCGGGTGCTCCTTTGCTGATGGCTGCCCTCACGCTTCGTGCTTTCAGCTCGTCCACTCCATCATCACCATGCCCGGTGAGCATCACCAGGTCGTAGGGTTGTAGCTCCAGGTCGTCAAGGGTAAGGTATACCAGGTGCTGTTCGTTGTGGAGAGGGTATTGCACCTCCCATCCGGTTTTGCCGGGAGCGCCAAGCTGCTTTGCCAGCCAACCGTTGATGCCGGGTTCAGCAGAGGCCAGTGGAGTTGCCTCCAGGTGGTTCCACGGGTGCTCATCAGGTTGGTGCGGCAGGGTGATCACCACCTTGTGGTTCACCATGGTGCCTTCGCGCATGGAACGAAGGATTTCCGGGCTGGGAGGGATCCTGCCGTCACGCATGGCATTGAGCACCGCATTGGCACGGGTATAGTTGCCCCGCACCATTTGGTATACCCCCTCAGAAGTCACCAGGTCAGCCATCGCATCCAAAGCGTCTGCCATATGATCCAGTTCGTGAATGACAGCCCTGATAACCCACTTGTTCTTTAACGGATCGGCCGCACCGCCCGTTGACGTAATGGGAGGTAACGCCTCCTGCAACCCCCATGGATAACCTTGGAAAGCAGGACTTTCAAAGCTGCCGGTGACAAGCATCTCCACATAGGTCTTGTCATCGTCCCACAGTTGTGGGTTCTCATTTTGCAGGTGGTTTTCGAAATGGTCTAACATGGCCAGGCCATCCACCACGTTCATGGCCCTGATACTTTCCTGTTGTTGACCCTCAGTTGCTTCATCGATCAGTCTGTCGCTGTAGGTCGGGAATTTCCGTCTGAGGCGATAGATCAGCGCATCCATTTCGAGGTGCTCTCCATTTGGTCCTTTGTATTGTTCGTGCAAGGCCCTCTCCAGCTGATACCCCAGCAAAGCGCCTGTCTCCTGACCGCCTGTAATACCTTCCAGCAGCTTTAGCCCTTCGCGCACCCGGGAGGCACTCAGGTTGATGGCAAACGGGCTGTTGCCCCCTTCCTGCTCTTTTTGGGAGTTGTAACCCGCCCTGAGTACGGCAGCTGTGACCGCGTAGTTCAAACTGGATCCATGGATAAACCCCTGGTTGTCTGCCACCTTGTAGACCTCTGTACCGTCTGTGGGCTCCAGCCCTTCAGGGAAGTGCTGCACCCTGGTTCTCTCAGCACCCTTCCTGAGCTTCTCCACAAACCCGTAAGCACCGATAAAGGAGCCGGAGGGGTGGTCCTTCCTCAGTTCCCGCATCCTGTAATCAGCCAAACCTGAAAGCCAGGCATCAATCCTGTAACTGCACAGGTCGATGTGACCAGCCATCAAACGCTCCAGCAGAGACACTTCCAATCCTGAAACGTTATCAGCTGCCCGCAAAGCATACACGCTGTTATCATACAGTAAAGAGAACCTCGCCAGTTCGAAAAGCAATGTGTTGCACCCGGCATCATCCATCTGTTCCGGTCGGATGTCAAGAAGATTTCTGGGAACCGGGGCTAAGCTTCTCAGATACTCGATGTAGTTTTTTGATTCGTTATCAAACACCGGTTTGAGTAATCCACGACCGTGCCCGGGGTATTGCACCAGTGGCCCCATGATATCGTTCATATTGATAAACCGAGCAGAGAACATCCTGGTCTTCGACAACCCCCGCTCGCGTGTTGCGGGTGAGGAAAACCCTCTTTTGGTGAGCAAGTACTCGAAATGTGATGCCACACTGGCCGGACATTCCGCCTGGTCTTTTCTCCAGTTGATAGAGTCGATAAGCTCCACTATTTCCTTTCCTAAATTCTCTAACCGCCCCCACCTGTTGGCAACATTGGCTCCATCACGAAATCCAAAATCGCGTGAGTAAGGCTCCAGTCCGAGTATTTCGAGGAAAGCCTTTTGCGGGTCGTTGGTATAGGATGGGTGGTTGATGGTTTTCACCTTTCCAGTCATCTTCTTTTCAAAGATGACACGTGTGGCATTGAGGAACATCGACAGTTTATGCAGGAAGCTGCCGTAGGTGCCTTTCTCGGTGTTTTCGTGCACCCATAGTTTGCGGTGCAGTGTGATGGGGAGGCAGCCGTATGGTTGGTTATCGATTCTGAAAGAGGGGAGGTTCCCTACCGCGCTGACGTGCTGCATCATAAAGGGGCGTACATGCGACATGTCGTTGGTATTGAAGAGGTTTTCGAACATGAAGCGCATGGTAAACCCCAGCGTGGCACCGTAGAGCAGTCTGCTCATGGCCCGACTCTGCACGATATCGGTTTTGCTGTGGTGCCTGATCAGTTCAGCCACCTTATTTGGAAGCCCCAGGGCGTCGCGGAAAAACTGTCCGTCAGAGATATTCATCTCATTGTTTACATTGTATACGAGGTTACCGTGTTGTTCTTTGGGGTTGATGAAGAGATCAAACAATCCGTCGTAGTCGCCGTCGAGCGTCTCGTAGGGGGATTTTACATGGTCGGTGTTGTTGGTGGCAGTGCCCACCGGGAGGTACTCCAGTCCGCCGTCGGAATAGAGGTGACCGGTAAACAGTTTATTTATGGCCTTTTGCCCCACTTCATGCTTTTCCGAAGCCGGGGTGTCTCCATGGGTAGAGATGCCATAAGCCATCACCAGGTCAAACCCCTTTTCAAAGTCATCCTTCTGCAGTGGTATTCTCACCGCCATGCCTTGCTCCACTGCAGCATGAAAGTCGTACATCCACCTGATGTTTTCGGGTACGTTCAGGTCTCCGCCAGGCAGTTGGAAGAACTGATCGGCTTCCATGTCAGTGGGGGCAATGCCCACTTGCAATGTGTCAGGGATCTGCCGTCCTACTTTGATTTGTCTGAATACATCGTTTCGTTTGGTGACGACCACAAACCGGTCGGGCATCACCTCAGTAATGGCCGGCCTGCACCATTCGGCCGGCTTTGTTTCAATATTTTCGAAGTTAAACCCGGGGTCATAGGGCAGATTCAGTGCCGTGCGGTGTTGGACAGCATAGGAAGTGACCAGCTTGTACGATTCGATAAGGCTTTCAAGTTCAGTCTTCATCAAGTCTTGCCGGGTTCCGCGTTTGCCGGTAATGAGTGCGTTGTATTGTCCGATCCCCCTCTGAAGCGTTTCCATGATGGAGGTGACCGATGGTTTGGTTCGGAGGCACGGTGTGAAGTAGTGTTCTGTCAGGGTGTTACTCAATGCCTCTTTCAGGGCGATGACCCAGGCTGCGTTTTCAGCCTCTTTCTGCCCTCGCCATTGCTTCCGCGGTGCCGAAAAGATCCGAAGGAGCTGCGTTGCCAATGGCTGGAGATAATTGGTGGGATCCAGGATTTCTCTTTTGGCGACCTCGTCATGCAAGATTTCCTGAATGACCCATGCTGCCCGGCGCGGGCCTATAGACGCCGCCGCCGCTCGCCATGCCGGTAACATCGCCTCGCTACGCTCATCGGCCGCATGGGAGTATACCTCATCATAATAGGCCTTCCCAACAGCCAGTTCGTTGTCACTGATCTGCTCGTCATGGTTGTCAATGGCAATGTCATCAGGAAAGATTCTTACCCATAACTCATTGATCACCTCTCCGGGGATGATAAAGGTGATCCGCTTCCTGAATTCATCATAAAAAGGGTCAGGGTAATCAAATACATCGCAGTGCTGGTCATCAAGCAATGACTTGATCGTTTTGAGCGAATTATTGATGCTGCCTTTCAATACATGATTGGTCGATACGTTGTTGTTGTCGTAATAGTTGCTTACATGACTGTTCAGACTTTGAAAGGTGCTAAGAATCTGCTTGTGTTTTTGCTCAGGCACCAGTATGGTATTGGTGGTGGATACAGTGAGGTTCTTCACCAGCTCCTCCAATAGATTGCTGGCAAAAATCATCGCATTTTCTGCACCCATTCTGGTCTTTTTCAGCGTGTTCTTCGCGGTTGTAATCTGTTGAATGGTTTTGCGTGCTGCGGCAGCGGTGTGTCTGATTTTGTCGTTGGAGAATATTTGAGCTTCGGTGTGGCTGTCGCCGGCCCGCAAGGGTTTCAGGTCTTCGAGGTATTCATTGGTGAGGTGTGTATTCAGTCTGGAGAGCCCCACTCGATGGGCCCTGTTCAAGGGGGTTACCTTTTGAGAGGCTTCGATATAGCGTAGAATCTCTCTTTCGAGGTGATCATAGTTTCTTTTTAATCTGTCGATGTCGTTGTAGGCACCGAGCAGCGGTGTGTGTGCGTGTTGCCGTATACGGCGTAACCGCCGGTAAAGGTTTGACCGTTCGGCGAGGAGCTGATCGGCGGTGGCGTAACCGGCATCGTTGGCAGCTTCTAACCAAGCAGCCGCTTCGCATATCAGGTAGGCAAGCCTTCGGATTGGGATTTTTTTTAAGCTCACCAGCAGCTCCATGTACTGGGTGTAGTCCTCATCAACACGGACTTTCAGGTCGTTGATCTCATGGCGTAACCTGTACTCCTCCCTCTGCAGATCCTTGTTTCCGGGATATGCGGTTTTAAACCGTGTAAGGCTGCAGGATGATTTTTTATGTCTTCTTTTGATGAAGGAGATTTTACTTGAAATGGCAGATATGGTAGCGTGTGTAGCCATCAAGTCGGGCTGTTCCATAATCTCCATAAACCCCTTGATGTGACCCTCAACCTTTTCAATGGTTTTGTCGAGGTGTGACGCCTGGATCGGGTTTGTGCCATACAGGCTGTTCATTGCAGACTCCAGTTGTTCGAGTTCTTTGAGTGCGTTGAGCCCGGGTTGGTGGGTTGGGTGCGGTGGCAAAGGGATGTCGTAAAGTGCTTTGAGGCCTCTGGAGATGGCTTGCTGTAAGCTTTTCAAAAGGGCTGTGTTTTGCGGTTCTCCGTTAAACATCGCACCATCAGTTTCCCGTTCCAATGATCTGAAAGCATCCCGGAAATTATCACGGTCCACCCTGGTGATCTCATGTTGGTCTCTCAGTTCGGCTGTGATGTCATCCACTGAGGCGATGATCTGCTGCAGCAACAGGTTGATGTTGATCGGAATATGTTCACCCTTTCTTCTGTTGGCCAGGATCAGGTCGTATACTCTGTCTTGCAGCATGTCGAGCAGTCTGTTGCGTTCTATCTCAGCGGGGTCTTGCTGCATGATGTAACGCTGCTCTTTCATAAAGCGGGTTTCAAGCCTTACCGGGAGCATCAGTGCCGGATAGTGATCGTTGCAAGCTTCCACCTGTTTGCGCAATTGGTTAAACAGGGGATCCTGGTAATGGGATGCTGTGATTTTTAAATTTGTCATAATCAGGAATTTTTCAGGAGTAGAGATGCGTGTTTTGCAAAGAATACCGGACTTTGATAGAGGATGCAGGCCATATTGGCGCTGGAGGTTCCCCATTCCATCTCTTCGCTGTTATGGGGGATCAGGTTGCCTGGAGTGTCATGGACTTTCAGGTAATTGGGTGCTGAGGGTCCTGGGGTGAGGTGGCTCCAGGTGAGATCATCCCAGTTTTGAGGCCTAGCGGGGGAGCTGCTTTCATGGTGTTCCGCCAGGCCAAAGCTGATCTGCCCGGGTCTCTCCTGTAGCACAAAAAACCACCCCGGTTGGTTGGTGGTGTTACCACGTGCTGCTGCCGGATCCAGGTCGAAGCCGAAGAAATGGATGTCGGGCTCAATCATACCGGTAATGGCGGGCCACAGAATATTATCAGGGGTTTCATGGTCAAGCTGCCGGGGCATGCTGCCATTGGTAAAGGCACCCCTCCGCATGTAAACCATCGTGTCAGGATACTTCCTGAACAAATCACCCTTCACCAGTAACATCAAGCCGAAATTTCTCATGTGGTTGTCGCCCAATGGTTTGTTTTTCCATTCATGAAGCTGGTGTACATCGGCTGCCGAGTCTTGGAAATCAATGATTCGTTGGTGAAATGCTGATTCCGATTCATGCGGCATGGGCAACATCTCGTTGGCAGGGTCGTTGTCGAACTCCCAGAAATGTCGGAAGTAACTTCCCCGCATGTCTGTCGGGAACTCACGCCATAGCAGTTCGCGTGAAAATTCTTGGTTCATCCCTGTTAAAAAGGCTTCAATAAAAGGGGTATTGGGCTTCATGGCCGCGATGGAGTTTTCAGGGATGGAGCTGATATTGGGGATGATGTAGTCGGGTGAAAGCTCTTTCAGGTAGTAGTAAACCGGGAACGGGAACCGGGGGTAGGCCATCAGCGGCTTGGAGGCCTCAGGGTCAGGTATGTCAACCAATTGCCTGAGCCTACGTTGCAGGTTGAGGCCCGGACGAAACTTCTCCAGCAGGCTGTCGTTAAAACCCTCTTGCTGCAAAGCATTCTTTTGCCTGCGCCTGAATGATCGCAGCCTTGTCTCGTTCTCTGTCAGAAACACATCTGTGTATTTATTGCGGAACTCTTTTCTGCCTTCCAGGATCAAGCTCTGGTCAAATGCCGGGAGCGTTGCAGAATGGCTGCTTTTTTCAAGAATCACCCGTTGAAATCCGTTGATTTTATTTGGAAACGGAAAGATCCCTTCGTTGTAGTTTTGGTTGATGCGTTCCGTAAAGGTTTGATTTTTTATTTTCACCACCATGGTGTCGCCGTCCGGTGTGTAACTGATCACGTTTTCAAGGATATCCCTTGCACGTTTTTTCTGTTCTTCATCGAACAGGTTTCTCAGACGATCCATCACCTCTGTGGGACGAACGGATGGTCCTGATTTGGCGATCTTTTCGCATAGTGTGGATAGGAATGAAGGCGGAGGGTTATCTATGATCGTTTTCATGGCTCTCAGGATGGAGAAGGGGCTCACCTGTGTGCTCCACGGTTTTCTGGGTGGTGCCGGTGAGATTGGTGTATCACCGGGTTGCTGTTGGTTGGGTTGAGACGTAACTTTTTGGTCCAGATCGGCCCTGACGAGCAAGCTCTCATTCAGTATTTTTGGGGCTCCGTCCTCCTCGTTTTGATCCATCAGTGCAGTGCGGGAGAAGTTATTGGCGATGCGCGTAAACGTGCCGGTTCTGAGTGCGGTCGGCACCCTTGAGTCCTCGAGAGCCTTTCTGGCTGTTATCGGTTTATTCTGATCAGGCTTGATCACCTCCATCGCTTTGCCCAGGGTATTCATCAGCGTGAACCGGTTCATCTTTCCCAGCCTCTTTTTATAGAGTGAGTTGGATGCCCTCTTTACGGCTTCGTTTTCGATGATTTTCTGGTTGGCTTCATTGATGGGGCCGATCTGGTTCCATGCCATCTCCATAAACTCCTCCTGGTGCTCTTGCACCACCCTTGTCCCCAGGCCGGCCGCCGCGCGGTGCGAAGGGTGGAGGTTGAGCTGATGCACCCAGTTGTTACCATTGTTGGTGAGCTGTCTGATGGCAGCATGCCACTGTCCATAAATGGGAGGTGTGACAATGGGATCCTCCACCGGTTTGGGGGAGTAGAACGTGTGCTGGTTCACTGTCGGTGGTGGTGACTCACCACGGAGGTCTTCGTTCAGGTTTAGGATTTGCAACAGCTTGGCTTTTAGTTGGGGATCGGCAACAGGCCACGCAGGGGTTGTATGGCTTTTTGATGCGAGCGCCCCTTCAATGAGTGCTACGTCGTCGCCATCGGTTGGGTGCAGTCCCAGTCCAGGGTCCGAGAGATCCATCTCCCTGCCGGTATTGCCTGATGAAGTCACCGGGGTAAGCTTGCTGACCAGCGACGAGAAGTCACCCTCACTGCCTGTGGCGAACTCCCATTGGTAGTAGAATGGCATATCAAGATCTTCCGGGTATTGGTCTTGAACGATCCATGAAGGTTGCTGAGCGGGGACTGTCGAAGTGTCCAGCCCCATTCCGGCCAGTCGGCCTGTTTCGTAAGCAGGGACGAGGAAGGCGTGGTATTCGGTGTTGCTTTCGGGTTTTTTGGGGCAGAGGATCCTGGAGAGTGCCAGGTCGGGGTTCTTCTTGAGTATTTCATAGAGCTCATTGGCAGCCATGCCGGGATTGGAGATGATGGTGTTATCCATCGCATCCAACACCTGTACATGTGCAAAATGGTGGAGCTCCTGTTCGGGGTATAGCACATTGGGTAATGCACCGGCAACAATACGGATAAAAGGGGTGGGGGTGCCGCCATCGGTGTTGCGAACGAACTCCTCTTCTTTGAGGAGCAGCAGAGCCATCCACGGTCGCAGTCGTCCGTTGTCAGGTGCCGCCGGAGTGTAACGCCAGGGGAAGTCCTCTTCGTAAAACTCGATGTATGCCAGGTTGTTGGTTTCAAAGTTGTCCACCCCCGGCGCCGGATGAGCCCTGAGCACCTGGCGTGGATTTATGCCCAGTATGTCTCCCGGAGAGATTACCTTAACCGGCTGCGTAATGTTCTCGTCACGGGTTTCCTGGCTGCCGGTCTTGTAACCGGTGACCTCGAAAGAGACCGTTACTTCAGGGCGCTCAATGATGCCACCGCTGCCAGCCTCTCCCAATTGGTCTGTCTCAGTAATCTGGTTTCCCAATCCTAACCGAACATAGGGTAGAAAGGAGTATCTTGCCTGTTCACTCATGGGTGTTAGTCTTT
>SKPS01000133.1 GCA_007119395.1 Lentimicrobiaceae bacterium | reverse complement strand
GTGGTATTTCCGAACCGTTCGATGTTGATCATCACCTTTTCCGGGGGGAGGTTCATCCTTCTGCCGGTTGCTTCGATGATGCGCAGATTGGCTTGGTGAGGCACGAGCCATGCCACATCATCGGCAGTGAGGTTGTGTTTTTTCATCATCTCCACGGCATAATCGGCCATGTTGGAGACGGCGGCTTTGAACACGGGCTGCCCCTCCTGGTAGATGTAATGTTCCCGTGCATCGATGGATTCGTGGCTGGCGGGTTTTGCAGAGCCTCCGGCTTTTTGGTGGAGGTGAACCCTTCCGGCACCATCTACACGCATCATGCTGTCGATCACGCCATAATCTTCTGTGGTGGCCTCCAACATAACGGCTCCGGCTCCATCGCCAAAGATGGGGCAGGTAGCACGATCCTGGTAGTCAACAATGGCCGACATCTTCTCGGCACCCACCACGATTGCCTTCTTCACGGAACCGGCCTCGATAAACTTACTGGCTGTGGCCAGAGCATAGAGGAAGCCGGAACAACCGGCGTTCAGATCATACGAAAAAGCCTTTTTGATGCCCACCTTGTCGCTGATGATATTGGCCGTAGCCGGGAATTGATGGTCAGGTGTTACGGTGGCACAAATTACCAGTTCGATCTCATCGGGAGAGGTATCTGTTTTGGAGAGCAGCTCCCTGATCGCTTCGGCACCGAGTTCAGAGGGGCCGTAAGGACCTTTCAGGATGCGGCGTTCACGAATACCAATACGGGTCATGATCCACTCATCAGTGGTATCAACCATCTTACTCAACTCTTCATTGTTCAGGATATAATCCGGCACATGTGCTCCGATACCTGTAATTACTGCCTTGATTTGGGTCATAATAGCACGGTTTTGTAGCGGACAAAATTAATCAATAAAACGTTTAAGCGACTCCTGAAGTTCACTGATAAGGCCGGAGTCATGGATCTTTCTCACTTCAAGGAACATGGTTTTAAAGGCGTTAGGTGTTGAGATGCCATGTGCTATCATGGCAATACCATTTATCCCCAGTATGGGTGTTCCTCCATAGTTTTCGTAGTTGTATCTTTCGAAGAAGGGGTCTTTTACCTGTCGATCAATCAACAGGTTATAGAATGCTTCAGCCTGTTTAAGGACGATATTTCCTGTAAAGCCGTCGCAAACGATAACATCTGCTGAATGGTTAAACAGGTCGCGGGCTTCGATATTACCTATGAAGTTAAATTCGGGGCTCTCTTTCATGAGTCTGTGGGTTGCTTGTGTCAGCAGGTTCCCTTTCTCTTCTTCTTCACCGATATTGAGCAGTGCCACGCGTGGTTGGTGTATTTTCATCACCAGTTCGGCATATGCTTTACCTATGATGGCGTATTGATAGAGCACATCGGGTTTTGCATCGGGGTTGCTTCCCACATCGAGCAGGAGGCTGTACTGGTCGTTTGATTGTGGCACGAGTGCCGGGATGCAGGGTCTGATGATTCCCGGGATGGTATGGAGCGTGTACATGGCTCCCACCAGCATTGCACCGGTATTGCCGGCACTGATAATCGCATCAGCCTGCCCCTGCCGCATCATACCGTAGGCTACGGGGATGCTGGCTTGCCTTTTGTGAGAAAGGGCTACCGTGGGCGCTTCGTCCATGTCGATCATTTCAGACGCCTCAATCACTCGTATCCGATCGGGTAAGGTGATACCGGCAAGCTGCAACTCTTGCTCAATACGCTCCGTCTTCCCTACCAGCAATATCTCATCCCCGGGAGGGAGCACCTTTAGCGCCTCCAGCGAACCCAACAGTGGCGACCGTGGAGCATGGTCCCCACCCATTGCATCCAACGCAATCCTCATAAAGACCAGGTAATTTTTAACATTAGGCTACAGTATCCTGCTCTATCGCAGGCTTGCCCTTGTAATAACCACAAACCATACAGACCCTGTGATATAATACCGGTGAACCACAGTTGCTGCAAGATACCACCGTGGGTACCACAGCCTTGTAATGGGTACGACGCTTGTCGCGTCTGGTTTTCGAAATCTTTCTCTTTGGATGTGCCATCTCTGTTACTGTTTACTTTGTTATATATATGGTATGTTTATCTCCTCTTATTCTTTCTTCTGCAATAATCCTTCTCACTCCTTCTCAAACCCCGACAGCAAACTTTTTAACTCCTCCATGCTTGAACCACCGGCAGAACGATAACGTTCAATCAAAGTCAACATCTCAGGGTCACAAGACCTGCCGTCAGAACTCTCCTCATGGGTCAATCGCATCGGCAACATCAAATGCACATAATCGAACAGGTGATGTGCCAAATCAAACTCAAATGCCTCCTCAGGTATGAACACAATGTCAGCAGTGTCCTCACCCCCTCCGTTGCTGATACGCGCAATCAATTGCTCATGCCCCGCAATAAAAACACGCAACGGATCAGTGCATACATCACACGCCACCTCAACATCACCACGAATATCAAAACCAAAAACCAACATCCGCTGCTGACGATCCATGTTCACCTCCACCTCAATGGTGCCGTCACCAATCTGATCATCTTCGAAATGTTCAAAAAAAGATCTGCCAAGTACATACTTGAACGTATGCATCCCCTCGGCTAACCCACTGAACTGTATCTTGTACTCTTTCACAACTAACGTTGGTTTTCGCTTCAAAATGAGCCCGCAAAGGTAAGGAGTTTTTTATTATCCACAATGATCATCAAAACAGGAAGAAAATGTCTGACTAAATCAATTTGCCTTACTTTTGCGGAAGCAATCGCGTTGTGTCGGTAACCAACCATAAAAAGTTCAATCTTTTTCTTGTTGGTCTGGAAACAAGCGAATTATAATAACATGGATGTCAAATTAATATGAGAAAATAAATAGCATATATGTTAAAACGATTATTCGATAAACGACTGAACAGACTACATACCAGAATTATGTGTGCCATGCAGCGGGGTGTTATGATATTGGCGCTTTTGCTGATTTGTTTGATAATGCCCGATGCAGATGCTCAAGCTCCTGTAAGCACTGATGTTTCCGTTGGATCTGATTCGATGGCAACACACGCTGTAAACAGCTCTATGGGTATCACAGGGTGTACCGGTGGCATTCAGTATCCCGTGTACAGTCTGTTGCCCACCCCTTACTGGCAAACCGTAACCAATCTGTTTGCCGGAGAGTATAGTGTATTTGATGTGGTGGCCGGTGAGACCTATATCTGGTCGCTTTGTGCTGCCGATGGGGGGCACGCTCCTTATAATTCCCAGCTTTCACTGCGGCACCATCAGCAGCTGCATCTGCTTGCTTATGATGATGATTTTTGTGGTGATGATGCGAGGATTACATGGACTGCGATTTTTACCGGACAGGTCAGGGTGCTTGTCAACCAGTACGATTGCCAGTCGAACCAGGTGTTTACCACATTGGCTTACCGTGACAACAGCATTCCCAGTCACGCCATCGTTACCGCCTCCAACCCGGCCACAGGGGGCTATACCACCGGCGATGGCACTTTTTACGACGGCTCAACGCAAACAGTCACCGCTGTGGCCGACACCGATTATGTCTTCGTGTACTGGACAGAGAACAACTCCATTGTCTCTTATGACAGTGCATACACCTTCTTTCTGACCGGCAACAGACACCTGGTGGCTCACTTTGTCCATGTGAACAGCCTCTGTGTCGTCTGCCCTTTATACAATTATACCATCACACCCGATACTGTGTGGCAAACCCACACCTCACTCATTGATCCGGGGGGGTGCAAAGTGTATCGTATTGCAGTGCCTTCTCAACCCGGCTACACTTATTCGTTTCAAACAGGGTGTGGTCAAGGTGCCAGCGCGGATTTCAACACCCACCTAATGCTATATGATGATCAATGTGCTTTGTTGGCTGAAAATGTGGATGCATGTGGTTCTCAACAGTCGGCCCTTTTATGGGTCAGCAGCTCCACCACAACAGGTTTCATCTATCTGAAGGTATCGGGTTACGACGGCAGTGATCATGGGTCGTATACGTTGGCATATTCTGTGACTGAGCCTTGCATTCCCCCTTCTCAGCCTTCGCCTGTTTGGGGCAGTACCACTCCGTGTGAGGGGGACGCCCAGACCTATGTGATCTCTTCTGTAGCCGGGGCCACCTCGTACACCTGGAGCTACAGCGGCGGCGGCACCGTAGCGGGCAGCGACACCATGGTCACCTTTACACCGACCGGCAGCGGCATCCTCTCCGTAGTGGCCGAGAACGCCTGTGGTACCAGCACCCCGCAAACGCTCGCCATCAACCTGCAATCACCGCCGGTCCAACCGGCACCCATCACCGGCGACACATTGCCGTGTGAGGGGATAGCCCAGACCTATAGCATCCCACCGGTTGCCGGCGCCACCTCGTACACCTGGAGCTACACCGGTGGTGGCCTTTTGTCAGGCAACAACACCGAAGTCACCTTCACCCCGACCGGCAGCGGCATCCTCACCGTAGAGGCTGAGAACGCCTGCGGCACCAGTACTCCGCAAACGATCTCCATTCATCCACAGTTGCCTCCTGCCCAGCCGTCTCCTATTGCGGGCAATACAGCTCCATGCCAGGGCAGCACCCAGACCTATAGCATCCCACCGGTTGCCGGCGCCACCGATTACAACTGGAGCTATACCGGGGGCGGCACTGTGACGGGCAATGACACCACGGTCACCTTCGCTCTGCTGGGTAGCGGTACCCTCATCGTAGTGGCCGGGAACGCCTGCGGCACCAGTGCTCCGCAAGGCACCTCTGTGATTGTGCAGTTACCACCGGATCAGCCGGAACCCATTGCTGGCAACACGTTACCATGTCTGGGTATGGCTGAAACGTATAGCATCCCAACGGTTGCGGGCGCCACCTCTTACACCTGGAGCTACAGCGGCGGCGGCACCGTGACGGGCAGCGACACCGCGGTCACCTTCACCCCAACCGGCAGCGGCACCCTCACCGTAGAAGCTGAGAATATTTGCGGCACCAGCACCCCGCAAACGCTCTCCATCACCTTGCAGTCGCCCCCGGCCCAGCCGGCACCCATCGCCGGTGATACCTCACCGTGCCAGGGGACAGCCCAGACCTACGCCATTCCACCTGTTGCGGACGCCACTTCGTACACCTGGAGCTACAGCGGCGGCGGCACCGTAGCGGGCAGCGATACCGCGGTCACCTTCACCCCAACCGGCAGCGGCACCCTCACCGTAGAAGCTGAGAATATTTGCGGCACCAG
>SKPS01000013.1 GCA_007119395.1 Lentimicrobiaceae bacterium | reverse complement strand
GTTAAGCCACAGCCGATGATCGATGCACCCCAAGAGGTGTGCTTAAACTCGGATGTGGACTGTCAGATTGTTTCGTCTCAATTCCCTCATCCCCCATTTTCTGTTACAGGGATTACCAGTTTCACAGTGTATAAGCCTGATGGAACTACTGCAAACGTAAATACCGCCAACAACGCCAATACCATTACGTTACCCGGCTCAATCTTCGATATACCCGGACACTATATGATCTCTGCCAGCAATCCTGCAAATTTCTGCGATCCGGAATGGGTCATGGTGAAAGTGGTAGACCTTCCACCACCACCCACCGCGATTACCGGTGAAACCGAGGTATGCCTTATGGATCCTTATACCTATTCTGCTGATTACCTACATGGCACATCAGTTGAATGGACCGTGGTGGGAGGCAATGTAGCTGGAACAACATCAAATACTGCGTCAGGACTTAACGTTACCGTTATCTGGACAAGCTCTTCAGCAAAGAGCATTACGGCAACCCGGTTTTGGGACAACCTGCCCGACTGCTATTCCACGGATCTTGTGCTGAATGTAAACCATATTGTAATCACTGGACAAATCACCGGTGCGCAAACTCCTTGCGAAGACACTGAATCAATATACTCCCTTGACACCTACGGTGTAACACCTGAAGTGATTAAATGGAGCCTGCTCCCCGATGATCTTGGCAGCATTACACAAGGACAAGGCACTGACGAGATAGAGATTACCTGGCTCCATCTGGGTGGTTCACACTCCTGTCAGATACGTTGTGAGGTGACAAAATGCGGAATCACTTCTACCGCCATCATCTATAATGTGACCGTTCAAGGCTCAACAAGTATCACCTCGGTTACTCCAACCGGATCATTCTGCAGTGGTGAACCCATCACTTTTAATGCTACCATATATGGTGCACCGGCAAGCTCCTTTCTGTGGGATATGGGTGACGGGAATACCTTCACTACAGGCAGTTCACTTCAGCATACATACTATAACTTCAATAGCTCTGCTTCGGAAATATTCCCCGTGTCGGTGGTTGCCGTCAGCACTTGTAACAACAACCATTCACAACCATACACTCTGAATATTGAGATTAACCCTCAACCCGATGCTTCTATCTCCCCGGCTGAAAACATCTATTTCTGCCCACCTATGGGATCCTACCCGTTGAGCCTCTCAAACAACTCCCAAGGCAACTTCAACATAGAGTGGTATTTCATTGAAACAGGTACCACTACCGAGAAGCTAATTAATGGTGCAAACGGACTTACCACCTACACGGTAACATCGGCTTTGCCCAATGTATCCCCGTCTGCCACAACCAGCCAAGGCACCTACTTTGCCATCGTAACCAATACAAACACAACATGTAGCACCAGAACCAATGAGGTAACCATTGAAGAGAACCCCAACTGTGGGGGTAGTGGTGCAGGTTGCACCCCAATGGCACCGGCCGGCATCTCGAACCTTTCCGTTTCACTTATCGATTGTGCTACCATACAGGCCACCTGCAATACCGCCGGAACCCCGGGGGTGAATATCATCAGCTATGATTGGACCGTGATGGCATCTGGCACTCCATTTACCCAAACAGGCACCCCAACGCAAAACCTGTCACCGGAATTCACCCTGTCACAACCTGGCCAGTATATGATTAAGCTGGATGTCTTATACGAAAACGACGCCCCTGCCGAACCACCATGCCTGGTATCCAAATCGGCCCCGTTCGTAATACCCGTAGTGGCTGATATTCGATGGGGAATCCAGTGCGCAGCCAATAACATCGAATACGAACTCATTGTGCATGACAACTCCATTGTGTACCCCGGGCATCAGATTTCACAACGGCAATGGCTGCTCAATGGTATTCCGGAGTCTTGTACCAACCCAACCTGTACACTCACGGTAACCCCGGGGGCAAATTATACGCTGGAATTGATAGCAGAGGATGGCACCACTTTCCCCTGTACCACTTCCGTCAATATCAACGTGCCGGTGCTGCCTACTGCTGACTTCACCATGTCAACCAACCACCCCGTTAGTAACAACGAAACCTGTGAAGGCCAGGAAGTGCAATTCACAAACACCAGCACCCCGGTGGCGGATATCATCTCTTCTGTGTGGATCTTTAACAACGCAAATCCCCCTGCTGAAAGCCACCTTTTCAGCACAGCGTTTTCCTATGTTCACGATCCCAACAACTTAACACTTAATCCCACCCTCACCGTGACCAACAACTACGGGTGTACTGATACAAAAAGCGAGGCGATTACTGTGTATCAAAATGATATCACTTTTAGCGGCAATCCTGATGAGCAGTACCTTCCTCTGACGTACACAATTTGCCAGGGTGGTTCCTCTACCAGTGCATTTGCTCCGGTTATTAGTGGTGGAACCAATACGCCTTTGGCTTACCAATGGTACACCGGCCCCGATCCTCTCCCCAACCACACCTCTCCCACCCTTGATGTCGACCAGGCTGCCATGATTGGATCTGGTGCCTATTGGGTGAAGATCACCGATGCCCACAACTGTTACCGGGAGATCAACCCTACACCCGCCAAACTCAGTATTGTCTATGCTCCAACCGCCATCATCGAGGGGAAACAGGATGCCTGTTTTAAAGACAAGATTGAACTCACCGCACTCACAGGTTATGATCCGAACAACACTGATTATCATTGGGTTGTGACCTCGCCAAATCCTGGCCACCCTCCCTCTATCCATACTACAAGACAGATCAGTATTCCTGCAGATGAAATTGGCGTGTACACCTTTCAGCTCACTGTCACCTCACAGACCACATCATGTAGTTCCACCTCCTACCTCTTTGAGGTGACAGTTCACCCTCTTCCTGCCAAACCCACCATTGGACTCAATGTGCTCGATTGCGAACACTACCTGATTGAGCTCTCAGCAACCTCATCCATTACCCCTGCTCCTGCCTTCAATTGGAGCAATGGCACTGCCGGATCAACCACTACCGTAAGCCATGGAGGTGCCTACAGGGTGTGGGTGACCGACCAATATGGATGTCGAAATCATGAAGAAATAGTAATCCCACTGGCTCCGAATACCTATTTCTGGAGATTTCCTGAAGATGGTTGTTACAAATTCTGCCCTGATGATCTTGAACGGTGGATACATGGACCTGAGCATGTTGAGTTTGCATATTGGGGATGGTATAAGGATGGCAACCCGGTAAACCACAACCACCCATACCAAGGCCATGGCTATACATCTGTTTGCGAACCACTGAGAATTGATGTGAATCCTGACGGAGAAGGACCGGGTGACTATTTCTGGCGGCTCGACAACGGATTGTGTGCACAACACACACGAACCATGAACTGGAGGTTGGAGGATTGTTGCACTGTGGAGTTGGTGGCTCATGAAGCAGAACAGTTGGAAATGAACATGTACAACATCGACCTTGAGGTAACTGTATCCACACAGTATTGCTCCAATCCCTCATACAACATCTCGGTCATAGACCCGGTAACGGGTAATGCCATTGGTAGTTTCACCTCCATTTCCCCCACAACACTTCAACAGGGTCCGAACCAGCTCAACGGAACATTTCAACTGTTTAACTATTCAGCGACAGTAATCATTCGCATTACCGTGTTTTGTGGCATACAAGAGAAATGTATTGGGCAGACATTAATTAGTATTCCTGGCAACCCATTCAAAAAAGCGCAGGATGATGAATCCGGATCGCCTGAATCAGAAAAGGGGTTAACCACTGAATTGCATATCTTCCCTAATCCCACTTCTACCCGAACCAACATCGTGTATCGGATGGCTTCTGAAAAGATAACATCCGGTTCTATGCTACGGATCATGGACGCCACAGGCAGGGTAGTTGAAACCATCAACCTGCACGAAACCAGTGGCACGCAAACATACGACACCGGACACTTAAAACCCGGAATCTATTTTGTTGAACTCATTGAAAACAGTCGTCGTGTGCTAACCAAGCGAATGATGATTATTCGATAATACAGAAATGGGGAGGGAGGGATTTGCTTGCCCTCCCCGTTTTTATTTCAACACCAGACAACCAAAAGCAAAGTTTTTGTGTCTTACATAATGTGAGATCATTTTAATAAATTTAACGAACATCATGAAACGAGTATTAATTTTTATCGCATTTTGTGCAATGGGATTGTTATCAACTGCTCAAAACCAGCAGTTTCAGTGGGTAGCAGGGGGCGGAAGCTGGGGCAGTGGAGTATCCAATGAGCCCGACGAAGGGGTTTTCTGGCTGGGCACCGATGCCGCAGGCAATGTGTATGGTGCCTCAAATTTGTACAATGGATTTACGGTGATTGACACCGTCACCCGAAACAACTCCTTTGGATGGAGAGACTTTGCCGTATTCAGCTACCGTTGCGACGGATCCTTCAGGTGGGTCAGGTTCTTCGGAAACATAGTAAATGACCAGATTTATGGCATGCATGTGGATCTGGCAGGCAATGTGTATATCGCAGGTAATGTGGGTGTTTATCACGGCGGTCCTGCTCATTTTGGAGACAGTATTATTCCGGCCACCAGCACCATCAGCAAAGGGTTTTGCGCAATTATGCTTGACAGTACCGGTAGCACCCAATGGATCAGCATGCCCGGTCCTGACATAATGCTGGGACTCCCAATATTTATGCCACATCAGTCAGAAACAGACAACCAGGGAAACTTGTGCGTTCTGGTAAGTTTTGAAGGCCCCCATACCTGGAACGGCTTTCATGTGCCTGAGAAAGGAATTTATGTGGTAAAATTCCGCAAAACCGACGGAGAACTGATTGGCATCACCAAGCTGGAGATGGAAAACCAATTCCCGCTCTCGTTTCGTAGCACCTTTTTCTCCATTGACCAGGACAATAACTACTACCTAACCATCTCGGTGCCCGGTCATCCGCTGATTATTGGAGGCGATACTATTGCCAGTATTCCATCACAGTTATATAGCACCTCGGTGATCTGCAAGTTCTCTGACAGCGGCCAATATATCTGGCACAAAGAGGTAGGAGGATTTGGTCTATCCACCACACATCATGAAAAGATTATTGGTGGCAAACCATTGATAATAGGGGATTATGTGTATAGTTGTGGAAACATTCAACAACATCCCGGAGCCAACTTTTTTGGTGTGCCCATTGTGAATAACTATGCCATAAGTACAGCCGTGAACACTGCCCTGATTGCCCGGTTTAACCGGTTTACCGGTGCTTTTGTCTCTGCAAACAACCTACAAAGTAATT
>SKPS01000233.1 GCA_007119395.1 Lentimicrobiaceae bacterium | reverse complement strand
TTGCGGGCCCCTCCTTGTTAGACGACAAGGCGTTGGCTTCGGAAACAGCAGCACAACTCTCGGCCATGGCTGAAAAGCTGCAGGTGGCCCTGGTGTTTAAGTCGGCATACAAACGGGTCAACAGCACGGTGGCCGATGAGTTCACCGGCCTTGGAGCAGAACCTGCCCTCAAGCACCTGAAAAGCATTGGGAAAAAGCATGGCATACCGGTACAAACCGATGTATACAATGAGCTGGATGTATTTGTTGCGGCTAAATATGCTGACATACTCCAGATTCCGGCGTATCTGTTTCGTGACACCAGTCTGCTGGAGGCAGCCGCCAGAACAGGTAAAACAGTGAACATACGCAAGGGGATGACCATACAAGGCGGTTCCATGGCTGAAGCGGTGTTAAAGGTGAACCGCAAGGGGAGCAATGCCATATTGCTAACCGAGCGTGGCACCATGCTGGGTTATGAAGAGGTGGTAGTGGACTTCAGGAATATGCTGAAAATGCTAAAAAACCACGTACCTGTACTTCTTGACCTGAGCAACACAGTGGATCCGGGGCCTGCACACCCTCTGGAAGACGACTTGCTGGAAAAGGCGCTCGTACTTGGAAAGGCTGCCGTGGCTGCCGGTGCAGCCGGCATCACCCTGGATGCACATGCCAACACAGCCATTGCCAGAGCATCAGCCGGCTATTGCTTCCAGGTATCCGCCATTGAACCCATTATCAACGAGCTGGCACACCTTAAAAAATGCCTGCATCAACACACCTGATCCTTCCATCTTATATCATGAGCAACAATACATCACCATTATCAGTTATGACAAACAGCAAAGCCCACCACTTCGACAAAAGCAATGCCGCAACCTCTCTCCGGAGGGTGTTTACCTGTTGCTTCCTTTTGGCTATCGCCGTGGTGCTGATGGGTCAAGGCACACTCTATTCGCAATCCACCAGGCAAATCGCCATTTATGGCAATGCAACATACAATGAAGGGGTTGCCACGCTGGTCCTCAACGATTCTACTCTGCTGATTATAGGCAACACCTCGGGTTTTACGTCCAATAGTGCCATCTGGCTTGGGTGGGCTGATATGGATGGCGTGCTGATGTATGACCAGTTGATCAGCCGTCAGGGGCTCATCAAAGTGAATGCGGCTACTCTGCACGACTCCCTGTTATATATGGTTGGCTATGCCATGCAAGGGGGCAACTATCAGAATATGTTGCTGTGCATTCGTTATGATGGCACAGTGGTGGGCGAGCACTATTGGGGGCCAGCCGGCTGGAGCTTTGCACAAGATATTGAAGTGGTAACGCACGACACCCTGATCGTTGCCGGTGGCGCCTCTGACACCATTTACGGAGCCTTGAACGCCATGGTGTACTGCTTAAACCACCAAGGGCATATTCTCTGGCAAAAGGACTTTGGTGGTGCTGGGAATGACCAGTTTATGGCTGTTTCTCAAGGGCATGGACAATCACTCATTATGGGTGGATACTCGGGCAGCAACAGCTATTATGGCGACTCAGCCCTCTACATTGCAAAAATCGACAAAGAGGGCAATCTGCTGTGGGAGATGTTTGATGACCACCCCGGACCCGATGTGGTGATGGATGTGAAAAAGAGAGCATCCGGCGGTTATGTGGCGTGTGGGCAAACATCACGCTGGCCGCAGTATGGACAAGATGCCTTCCTGATGCTTGTCAGCGAACAGGGAGATATTACCATGGTGAACCCCTTCGGAAGGGGAATCGAAGCAGGGTTTAATTACCTGTTGCAAATGCCTGATCAAACATTTCGTGCAGCAGGTTTCTATGACGGGCAGTTTTCTCACGGGGATCTCGATTTTTTCGTTCAAAACGCCATGTCTAACGGGTATTGGAGCCCCACTCTGGGAGGCATTATCATTGGCGGATCACGCCGTGACATCGCAAACCACCTCACCGTCACCCCCGACGGTGGCTTCGTAGCCACCGGAACCACCTACAGCTTTGGTCCGGGCGTGTCACACATTATGGTGATGAAAACTGACAGCCTGCTCAACACCGGATCTGTCCTGCCACACCAAATCAACGTAAACAGACCCCAGCAAACAGCCAACCAAACGTCAATCACGATTTGGCCGGTGCCCGCTACGCACACACTGAACATAGAACTGACCCTGTCAACCTTTACTTCCTCTACCCCAACGCACGGAGTGATCTTCGATATCACAGGGAAAACCATTGCGCAGTTCCCGGTTGCTCCATTGCACAGTCAAACCCTGCAAATACCGGTATCCCACCTGAAAAGCGGAGTCTACTTTATGCGCATCGCAGAGCAAACCACCAGATTTATGGTACAGTAAAAAGGTTACCATAACGACCAACCATATAAATTGTATATCGTTCATCATCAAAAAAAAAAGCGGAAAGAGAAAAGCATGAGTGGAGTCACAGGCAAGCGAAATAATCTGAGGTATTTATCCATCCTATTGATGTTGACTGGTGGGTTCTTTGTAATCATGTTAACCCATTTCACGCCCTCTGTCACTACAGGAGGGGTGTTGGAGGAAGTTACAGAGGAGGTGGCTCCTGACACCTTGCATATCATTAGGGTTGTAGCGGCCGGGGACGCCATGGCTCACCTGCCCCAGACGCGGGCTGCCAGGGATTCTGAAACAGGTGAGTATTGTTTCAGGGAGGTGTTCAGGTACATCACTCCCGGTTTGCAGGAATACGACCTGGCGTTGATCAACCTGGAAACCACTCTGGGAGGGAAGCCCTACCGGGGTTATCCCATGTTTTCTGCGCCCGATGCTTATGCCCGTGACCTGCATAAGGCGGGGTTCAACCTTTTCTTTCTGGCAAACAACCACGCTGTGGATCGCTTCAACAGAGGTGTTTTGCGCACGCTGGATGCGCTTGACAGCCTTGGCATCTCTTCCACAGGCACCTTTCGTGATACCGTGCACCGTTACACCACATACCCCATGATCGTAGAGATGAACGGCATACGCATCGCCATCCTCAACGCAACCTACGGCACCAACGGATTGTTTACACGCCCCCCAGTTTTGGTCAACATGATTGATACAACCCAGATAATAGCCGATATGGAGAAGGCCAGGGAAGCCCAGCCCGACTTCATTCTGGCGGTGATGCACTGGGGCGGAGAGTACAGGCGTCAACCCGACAGATACCAGCAACGGGTGGCTCATTTCCTTGCACGGCAGGGGGTGGATGTGGTCGTGGGTCACCATCCACATGTGGTGCAGCCCATTGAGTGGATTATTCCCGACACCATAAATACCAATAACGCAACCTTGGTCATATGGTCACTGGGCAACTTCTTCTCAAACCAGCGCAAAAGGTATCGTGATGGTGGTATTCTGGCTTCTTTCGAGCTGATCAAAAACAGCCATACGGGCACCACGCGGATTGCACACACCGCCTATGAACCTTTTTGGGTTTACAGGAACGAAGCTCCTCTCTTCTACAGGATCCTCCCTGCCCACCTGGCCGACACCCTGCTTCACCACTACTCAGCCTCACCTGCTGCCCGAAGAGCATCCGAACGGTTCTTCTCCGACACCCGGCAGCACCTTGCCCCATATAACATACCAGAGAAAAGAGAGACTCTACCTTAACCTTTTTCAACACCCACACATTATGCACATCCTCATCATCAACGGACCCAACCTTAATCTCACCGGCCAGCGGGAGCCGGCCCATTACGGCACCGTCTCTTTCGACCACCCCGAACAACTTTTTGATCAGGTGATACGTCGTTATCCCGGGCTGCAGGTTACCATCTATCAGTCAAATCATGAGGGTGACCTCATCGATGCTGTACAGCGTGCCCGCGAGAATGGTTTTTCGGGCATCATAGTGAACCCGGGGGCTTTCACACACACCTCGGTGGCGTTGGCAGATGCCTTGCGTGCAGCAGCGCTCCCTGTGGTTGAGGTGCACCTGTCGCACATCTACACGCGAGAGGTTTTTCGACGCCACAACCTGATCGCCACTGCTTGTATTGGCAGCATCAGTGGCCTGGGTATAGATGGGTATTTGCTGGCAGCCGAATATTTGGCGAACCATTCAGCAGGCGAGTAGTTTGCAACGGCTGTGCATAAGACACCTTGCCGTTACCGGCTGAAATGGTGTTGCCCGAGATCTGTAAACCTACGTCGCTTTTTCAGGTAGAAATCCACCACGATACTGCGTCGATAGACCCCAGCCAGGGTATGTGCCGGTTGCTTTTTCCTTTTTTTGTGATGACGTCGCAACGAGAGAGAGAAGTGCCAGTGTGCCTTGATAACGGCAAAGAAATCAGCCACTCCTCCATCAGCAAGAAACTTCAGGGCGGCGACCCAGTCAAGCGGAATCCGCAGTAAAAATACCGGTAGCAGTCGTTTTGCAGGGAGGTTTTTATAGAGGAGGATGAAGTTGTTTCTGAAGTTCAGGTATGTTTTTCGTGATGATCTCTTCGGCAGGGTACCACCTCCCACGTGATACACGGAGGAGGCTCCTGTGGCCATGATCTTGTGCCCGGCATTTTTCAAACGCCAGCAGAGGTCGATCTCTTCCATATGGGCGAAGAAGTCGTTGTCGAGGCCACCCACCTGGTGGTAGGCCTCAGCGCGTACCATCAGGCAGGCACCGGTCGCCCAGAACACATCCACCTGGTCGTTGTACTGCCCCTGATCATTCTCCAGTTCCATGAATATGCGCCCACGACAAAAGGGGTAACCGAACTGATCAATAAAGCCACCGGCAGCACCAGCATATTCGAAGAGGTGTGGATGTGCGTGATCCATGATTTTGGGCTGGCATGCTGCTACTTCGGGGTGTTGTTCCATCAGCTTCAACAGCGGAAGCAACCAACCTTCAGGCACTTCTATATCGGAGTTGAGCAGCACGTAGTATTTGGCATCCACTTGTCGGAGTGCATCGTTGTAGCCTTTGGCAAAGCCACCGTTTTCGGGGTGAACGATCACACGTACATTGGGGTGATGATCCCTGAGCCATTCAACGGAACCATCAGCGGAGGCATTGTCTGCTACGATCACTTCAGCACCGGACGAGTTCCTCAACACCGATGGCAGGAAGCGCTCAAGGAAGCGCTTGCCGTTCCAGTTTAATATCACCACGGCTACCGATGATGCCATACCCTCTCCTCTCCTTTCGTTGTGATCAAATAACAGGACGAAAACCATCCGCTATCATCTCATGTTTTCCTCTTCACTTGAAGTATTTGTTGCTGACGACAGGTTATGCTTCCACCTGCGATGCGACCAGAGCCATGCCGAAGGGGACTTTTGGATAGACTTTTCGAGGTGTTT
>SKPS01000049.1 GCA_007119395.1 Lentimicrobiaceae bacterium | reverse complement strand
GCCTTTATTGGTGCCGGAGCTGTGGTGCTGAAGAGTGTTGCCCCCTACGCATTGGTAGCTGGCAATCCTGCCTATCAGATAGGTTGGATGAGCGAATACGGTCATCAGCTTAAATTCGATGACAAGGGTGTGGCAATATGCCCCGAAAGCAAGGAGAAATACATCCTGGTCAATGATCAGGTAAAAAAGAGCTCATAAACAATGATGTTAATAGAGGATACCGTTAGATTTGCTGTGGTGGGATGCGGGCATATCGGGAAGCGCCATGCGGAAATGATTGAGCGCAATCCGGAAGCCAGCCTCACGGCTTTGTGTGATATCAAGCCCAAGGAAGAGTTGCAGCTAGAACCGTATGATGTGCCATTCTACAGCGATATGGCTACCCTCTTGGAAAAGGAGGCAGACAATATCGATGTCGTTTGTATTTGCACTCCCAATGGTTTGCACACAGAACATTCGCTTATGGCTCTTGAAGCCCGCAAACACCTTGTGTGCGAAAAACCCCTGGCGCTCTCAAAGGGGGATGCTGAGAAAGTGATCTTTAAGTCACTTCAGGTTTCAAGGTATGTATTCACGGTGATGCAAAACAGGTACAGCCCCCCCTCGCAATGGATTAAAGAGGTGATCGAGACAGGCGTGCTGGGGCAGGTGTTTATGGTTCAACTCAACTGCTACTGGAACCGTGACAATCGCTATTACAAAGAAGGTGGCTGGAAAGGGACACGCGAGCTCGACGGAGGAACGCTTTTTACTCAGTTTTCTCACTTTATTGACATCATGTACTGGCTGTTTGGAGATATCAGTGACATCCACGCGTTGTTCAACAACTTCAATCATGAGAACACCATTGATTTTGAAGACTCGGGCATCGTCTCTTTCAAGTTTGTTAACGGAGGCATGGGTTCCCTCAACTACAGCACCTCTGTATGGGATAAAAACCTGGAGAGCAGCATCACCATTATTGGTGAGAAAGGGAGTGTGAAGCTGGGTGGCCAGTACATGAATGAGGTTGAGCATTGCCATATTGATGGCTATGAGATGCCTGAGCTGGCACCAGCCTGTCCTGCCAATGATTATGGGCAATATAAAGGTTCTGCCGCCAATCACCATTTTGTGATTGAGAATGTAGTGAATACCGTGAAGGGAAGAACCAGTATCACAACCAATGCCCTGGAGGGATTGAAAGTGGTCGAGATCATAGAGAGGATTTATGATGCCAAACCGGAGCATTTGAAATAACAAAAGTTACTTTTCGTATTATGGAGATATACAACAGGTTGATTAAGAAGGAGACGAAGATATCGGTGGTTGGACTGGGTTACGTTGGATTGCCCATTGCGCTGGAGTTTGCGCGCCGAATCGGAGTGATAGGCTTTGATATCAAGGAGGAGCGTGTTGAGATGATGAAACAAGGAGTGGACCCCAGCAAAGAGCTTCCTGATGAGGCTTTTGATGGCTGTGATATTGAGTTCAGCTCAGATCCGGCAGTTTTGTCGGGGGCGTCATTTCACATCATTGCTGTACCCACGCCCATTGATGATACGAACATGCCCGATCTCACACCCTTGATCAAAGCATCAGAGATGGTTGGAAGCATTCTTAAGAAGGGTGATTATGTTATATACGAATCAACGGTATACCCCGGAGCAACAGAAGAAGAGTGTATTCCTGTGTTGGAACAGCACAGTGGGTTAACCTTTTCTACTGATTTTAAAGTGGGGTATTCTCCTGAGCGGATCAATCCCGGTGACAAAGTCAATACCCTCACCAGTGTAGTGAAAGTGGTTTCGGGATGTGATGAGGTCTCTTTAGAACAGATTGCCAAGGTGTATGAGATGGTGATCGAAGCGGGTGTACACCGTGCAGCCTCTATCAAAGTGGCGGAAGCAGCAAAGATCATTGAAAACACCCAGCGTGATGTAAACATCGGGTTGATGAATGAGCTGTCGATCATCTTTAACAGAATGGGTATCAATACTTACGATGTGCTTGAAGCAGCTGGAACGAAATGGAATTTCCTGAAATTCTATCCGGGCCTGGTCGGAGGGCACTGCATAGGGGTAGATCCATACTATCTGTCATACAAAGCGAAAAAGCTACGTTATCATCCGCAAATCATCAATTCTGGCAGATTCGTCAATGACTCTATGGGCTTTTATGTGGCTAAGCAGACAGTTAAAAAAATCATTGCTGCCGGCAAGCCGGTGCAAAACTCTCGAGTGCTGATTATGGGTGCCACTTTCAAGGAGGATGTAGCAGACATCAGAAATTCGAAAGTGGTGGATGTGTATAATGAGCTGGGTACCTATGGGGTGCAGGTTGACATTGTGGACCCGCATGCAAGTGCAGTTGAAATGCTCGAAGAGTATAATATCACCCTGAGCAAGGCACCCGGAAGCAACTACGACGCCATTGTGGTGGCGGTGGCCCATAAAGAGTACCAACACCTAGACGAAGCCTGGTTTCAACAACTGATGCCTGAAAAGGGAATACTGGTTGATATCAAAGGCCTCTACAAAAACAACATCAGTAAGCTGATTTACTGGAGTCTTTGATTGGCAATTTAAAACCCCGACCCTCATGCAAAGCGGCAAATTGTGGTTCGCATTCTATCTGAAATCAAGGTCGGAAAAAAAAGTAGCCCAACGTCTTGAGGAGTTTCACCATGAATGTTTCCTCCCTCTGGTGAAGACACTCAAGCTGTGGAGTGACCGCAAGAAGTGGATATGGGAGCCACTGATTAAATCCTACATTTTTGTGCATACAAATCCAGAACAACTGTATAGCATCTTGCAAACAGATGGTGTGGTAAAAGTTGTGCGCTTTGGTGGTGAACCAGCACCTATCCCGGAGGAACAAATTCTTGACCTGAAAAAAATCATTGCATCAGGAACTGAAGTAACGGTGACAACAGAGTCGTTCGAGTGTGGTGAGATGGTGATGGTGAAAAGTGGTGTCTTGAAAGGAATGAAAGGAATGCTGGTTCAGTTTAAGGGGAAATATCGCCTGATGTTGGAAATCGACCACTTTGACTCCTCTGTGTTGGTAACTGTCAATGCAAACAACATCATTAAGCTGGATCAACCATCATAATAACCTGCAACGGATCAGCGTGCCGACAGGGTGTGCTGTCATATCGAGGCTGCCATTAACAACACCTCAGGCTCTGTTGGGAAGAATTGTTCACAAGGACCTGGTGATTATTTTATCCACCAGTGATCACTGTTTCGTTTTTTTTATCTACTTTTAATCATCAATATTTAAATGGAATGGTCACAGCGGTGTAACCAGGCTGTAGCCTCTCTGTAGCAAGTTGTTCTGCGTTATAAAGAGTGTGCTTGTGAAACGGTGGGGAGTACTTCTGTACCCGTTGTGGTGTTTTTAATCAAACTGTATGGCCGGAATACTCATTACAGGGGCAGCAGGGTTTATAGGGTTTCATTTGGCCTCCCGTTTATTGAAGGAGGGCTTTTCTGTTACGGGTATTGACAACCTGAACAACTACTATGATCCTTCGATCAAAAGGGATCGTCTCGCATGTCTGGGAATTGACGTGGATACCTCTGCTGAGGGTCAGCGATTAACCTCTTCCGTTTATCCGGGGTTTTCATTCTATAAAATATGCCTGGAGGATCAGGGGGCAATGGAGGATCTGTTCCGTAAGGGTGGTTTTGGTACTGTGGTGCATCTGGCCGCTCAAGCCGGAGTTCGGTACAGTCTTGAAAACCCCAATGCATACATTAATAGCAATATCACAGGGTTTATGCACCTGACCGAATGTTGCAGAAAGTACCCCCCCAGACACTTGGTCTATGCCAGCAGCTCGAGTGTTTATGGATTGAATGGCACCCTTCCTCTCTCTGTAAACCAAGGTATTGCTCACCCCATCAGTATATATGCGGCCACGAAAAAAAGCAACGAGCTGTTTGCACACACATACAGCCACCTGTTTGGTTTGCCCACAACAGGATTACGCTTCTTTACTGTGTATGGTCCATGGGGGCGCCCCGACATGGCCCTGTTCCTCTTTGCCAAAGCCATTCTGGAAGATCGACCCATCGATGTTTATAACCACGGAGAGATGTGGAGAGACTTCACCTACATTGATGATATCATCGAAGGAATTTGCAGGGTGATACCCAAACCCCCTTTGCCTGATCCTGCCTGGGACGATAAAGAGGTAAACCCGGCAACATCATCTGCACCATATAAAATCTATAATATCGGCAACAACTCGCCGGTTAACCTGATGAGTTTTATTAAGGCCATAGAAGAGAAACTCAACAAGAAAGCAACGGTGAACCTTTTGCCTATTCAACCGGGTGATGTCCCACATACTTATTCAGATATCAGCGAACTTACCAGGGATACGGGATACCTCCCCAAAACCGATATTTACTCAGGGATCTCCCAATTTGTTGATTGGTATCTGGAGTATTACAGAATTATAAAAAACAACTGATATGAAAGGAATTATTTTAGCCGGCGGAGCCGGTACTCGTTTGTTTCCGGTGACCCGCGTTGTTTCAAAGCAACTATTGCCTGTGTATGATAAACCCATGATCTATTATCCGCTGTCGGTATTGATGTTGTCTGGAATCCGGGAGATCCTCATCATCAGCACTCCTACTGATCTGCCCAGTTTTAAAAACCTGTTGGGCGATGGCAGTATGTTGGGCCTGGATCTGCAATATGCAGAACAGCCCTCTCCTGATGGATTGGCGCAGGCTTTTATCATTGGTGAATCGTTTATTGGCGACGATGATGTGTGCCTTGTGTTGGGCGACAATATTTTTTATGGTGCCGGTTTGCAACGCATGCTCTACGACAGTGTAGAGATGGTGGCCAACCATCGGAAAGCAGTGGTTTTTGGCTACTATGTAGATGACCCTGAAAGATATGGTGTGGCAGAAGTGGATGAAGAGGGGACTGTGCTTTCAATAGAGGAGAAGCCGAAAGATCCAAAAAGCAACTATGCTGTGGTGGGGCTCTATTATTACCCCAACGATGTGATTAAGGTTGCCAAAGGGGTAAAACCCTCATGGCGGGGAGAGCTGGAGATCACCTCTGTGAACCAGGAATATCTGGAACGTGAGCAGTTGAAGTTACAGGTGATGGGACGTGGGTTTGCATGGCTTGACACCGGTACCCATGAAGCGTTAACTGAAGCCACAGAGTTTGTCAAGGTAATTGAAAAAAGAACAAGCTTGAAAATTGCTTGTATCGAAGAGATCGCCTACCGTCAGGGATTTATCGATCAAACAATGGTAGATGAATTGGCTACCCGGCATGGAAAAAGCGAATATGGTGCTTACCTGAAAAGGATTG
>SKPS01000316.1 GCA_007119395.1 Lentimicrobiaceae bacterium | reverse complement strand
GATTTTAACAGGTGACTTTACACCCGAAGATGTGATGCCGGCGATTCAGGAATATTTCAGCCGATGGGAACCACGCCCTTTGCCTGAACGTACAGTGTGGGAAGAAAAGCCATTAGATGGTCGCGAGCTGGTGGAAGTGAAAATGTCACCAATTCGTATTGGTGTACTGGGATATCGCTTTCCGAAACAAAACCATCCGGATCGACTGGCACTGGAAGTTGCTGCCGCCATCCTGAGCAACTCCAACCAAACCGGCTTCCTCGACAGGCTTGGTCTTGAAAATGAGTTGATGCAGGCAACCGCCATGAACCTGCACTACAGCGACCACGGAGCTGGCATGGTGCTCTTCCTGCCTAAAATCATAGGTCAGTCGCTTGAAAAAGCAGAGGAACTTGTTATTGAGCAGATTGAGCGCCTAAAGAGAGGTGAGTTCAGTGATACACTTTTCGATGCAATACGCCTGAATCTCTATCGCGATAAAGTGATGGCGCTAGAGTCATCTTCCAATCTTGCATACTCTTTTATGGAATCGTTTGTGAACCAGGGAGAGTATGCCGATGTGTGGCTTGAGCCTTCGCGGGTACGTGCACTCACAAGAGAGGATGTGATAGAGGTAGCAAGGAGATATTATACAGACAACTTCCTCGCTTTTCACTCGAACCGGGGTGTATACAGACCTGAGAGATTGGAGAAGCCTGGTTATGAGCCGGTGGCCAAAGAGGGCGAGCTGGAAACATCTCCTTTTTACGATCGTTTCTCAATCATGCCACAAGAGGAGCCTGAATACAGGTTTGTGGACTTTGAACGTGATGTTTCCATCTTCCGCTACGACCTGGGTACATCGGTTTACTCGGTGCATAATCCGCACAACGACATCTTTACGCTCACCATTCGGTTCGGTGTAGGGGAGGGGGAGATGCCCATGCTCAAGTATGCATCACAGATGATGAACCTCAGTGGCACCAGAGACCTGACACACGAAGAGTTTACGCTGCGGATGGCATTGCTGGGGTGCAACTATTCCATTTCGAGCAACGACAGCTACCTGAGTATTCATATGACCGGGTTGGAAGAGAACTTTATTGAAGCCCTTGAGCTGCTGGGCATGTTGATGGTGCACCCTGAGCTCGATCAGCGGAAACTGTCAGTATTGCATTCTGCCGAGCGGGCAAACCGGAGGTTGGAACGAAGTGAACCCGATGCCGTGGCAGATGCTCTCAGGGAGTATGTGCTGTATGGAGAGAACTCTAGGTACCTTAACAGGCTTACCATGCGCGAAATCCGACGCCTTGATACCGATACACTGACAGCCGTTTTTCTCAGTGCTTTACAGTATATGCCAGAGATCCACTATGTTGGCAGAATGCAGGCAGAAGAGATTTACGGGCTGTTTTCGCACCTGATCTCCATGACAGAGACACCACTTCCTTCGCTGGCTCCGTATTACAGAGAACCCAGGGTGTTTGAAGACAACGCAGTCTACATCACGCACAAAAGAAGGGCGCTGCAAAGCAAAATATTCTTCCAAGCAGCACTTGAAGACTTTACTCCATACAACAGTGCGCTATACAGGGCGTTCAACACATATTTTGGAGGAGGATTTTCCGGAATTGTGATACAGGAGGTCAGAGAGTTCCGTTCCTTGGCGTATGCCACCGGTGCAACCTTGACCACACCACCAACGCCTGAGCGCCCGGTGCACTTTTCAGGGTATATTGGCACGCAAAGTGACAAAACCAATGAAGCGGTTGATCTGTTTATGAGCCTGGTTCGTGAAATGCCCCAGAAACCTGACCGTATGGATATGATCAAGCGACATATTGCTGCTTCTACTGCAACCCAACGACCAGGGTTCCGGCATTTGTCAAGATCACTCGTCTCATGGGAGCAGAGAGGCTTTACCCGTGATCCTGCCGCGGTCACCCTGGAAGGGCTCGATAGGATCACTGCCGATGACCTCTTCGCCTACCAGAAGGAGAATCTTGCCCTTTCCCCCTTCGCCATCATCATCGCAGGGAATGCCAGACAGTTTGACCGCAGAGCACTGGCGAATCACGGTGAAGTAACCCGTATCCGGTTACGAAATCTCTATTCGAGATAATTTTTTCTCACACATAATCAGTGCCTTATGTGAGCCGGTTGAAAAAACCGGCTTTTTTTTGTCCGATTTCTTCCTCTCAGGCAAATATAGTCCTGAAGAAATCCTGTCAGGTGGCAGGGTAGAACAAAAAAACGTGGAGGAGATAAGATGAAGAGAGACAAACGTTTTTGCCGGGTGGTGAGAAACCATCCGTTGACTGATTTGGAAGCCATCGAAGACGATTTGCTTCACAATGAAGTGCATGAAGATCAGCACGCTTTGCTGAAAAAAATGCACAAGGTGCACCGAATGAAAGCACATGCGCAGTTCTTGCTTATGTTTATTGCCATGTGGCTGCTGTTGGGTGTCCCCGGAGCAACAGAAGCAACCGGTCAAGCGAATGCTAACCCGTTTGCACAACCTTACCAAAACCTGGATCCGTCGATGATCCCTTCAGGATTGTTGCACAACAGGAGCCCATGGTACCACAACGCTTTCGACTACGATACCTTAAGCCACACATGGCAGCTTAACCACGATTGGAAACACTCCCCTTATCTGTTGAACCATGGCGTAATAGAAACGCCGGCTCAACGGTTTCTTCACCTGTACAAAGAGATGCTGTTTGCACAAATCCACGACTCGGTGATCCCAAATCCCATTTTATTTCAGGAGGCCTGGGATAAAGGATCTGCGGATTTTGACGTCCCGATCAGCCTGATGCTTCTTGACTTCCACCACCTTCCGGAGGACGCCATCGTGGGAGGGAAAGTGTGGTTCGATACCCTCTCAGGAACCTTTGGGCCTTACCCAGACACACTGTGGATGCCCGATACCCTCGTGCTCCCCGATACAACCTTTGTGTCAGATTCAGCGTATTTCCTCACCTTCCCCAATCCTGACTCATTGCTCGAGTCTGCCTTTCAGCGGGTTCAGCTCTCTGCAATGATGATGAAAAATGATCTAATCTTTGCGGAAGGGACTACTATTAGTATTCTGTTTGGAATACCGGAGTATCTCGCCATTCACAACCTTGACACCCTGCCGGATCTCCTTGCCGATTTCGATGATGGTTTAGGTTTCCGGCAGGTACTATGGGGCAGCGGTGTGCAGGTAGTGTACAACCTTCCTGCCTATCCCCGAATACATGAACTCGCCATTCGTCTCAGTATCCCCGGACAAAGACCCGATATTGTGTTGGTCGCAAAACTTACTGTGGTAGTGAATGCTGTGCTGCCCGATATGGAGATCAGTACCAATGATTTGCCAATTGGCTGCGAAATTCTGCCCGGCAGCACTGCAGCCGAAGGGCGCCTGAGTATCCGTTATGCCGATCCGCTTCAACCGGTGATTCAGAAACCGGTCCTTTTCGTTGAAGGGTTTGAAACAGCATTGCACCCTTATGGAGATATCACCTTTATGAACATTATGAATGAGCTGATGCCCTCACTTGGATTTCCCGAAGTGGAGGAGCTGCCGTTGCTCTTTGATTCGTTGCAGGCACTTGGGTATGACCTGATATTTCTTGACTTTATCAACTCCAGAGATTCCCTGGAGCGCAACACGTTGGCCATTGTGCGTGCCATTGAATGGATCAATGAAGAGCTACACAAGAATGGATCCAATGAAAAGCTGGTGATCGCTTCTGCCAGCATGGGAGGGGTGATCACACGCTATGCTTTGCGTTTGATGGAGTTGAACAATTGTTGCCACAATACCAGACTGTGGATCTCATTTGATTCACCGCACCAGGGTGCCAATATCCCTGTGGGTGTACAGCATCTGGTGGAGTACGCTGCCACTACCTCTGCTGCGTGGAAAGGGGTGTCGTGGCCTCTCTCCTGGGTGACTGGCCTGCTGGGATTAGAAATAGACCTTAAGGCTCCTTCTGTTGAGCTGCTTCACGAAAAAGTGCTGAACAGCCCTGCCGCCAGAACAATGCTCATCCAACACGTTGAACCCAACGCTACGACGCAGCACCTTCAGTTCTATGAGACCCTCAACAAAGTGGGCTATCCTCAGTATTGCAGAAAAATCGCACTGATCAATGGGAGTGAAAGAGGAGTAAAACACCAACTTGATGATCCCCATGGACGAATCATGGGAACAGGTGTGGAGAGAGAACTGCCGGAATCATGGAAAATAAGAGCCTTTGGACTAAACTATCCGAGCCTGTTGAACTACTTCCCACGCAACAAGGCCCCGTTTCAGGTTGCGTTCAGTGTTGTGTTGAGTGAAGAGGAGCCTTATGTGTTTGGTAGAAACGATTGGCTGGCCTCCATCGAAACCCTCAATAATATCACCATTACCACAGGGGTTGGAACCGGCATCAATATGGCGCTCGGAGGAGCTGCCATTGCTGCCGCAGCAAATATGAACCTGCCCCTGGTGGCATGCCTCGAGGGTTCCATGATTGTAAACAAGTGCATTCACAACAAATGGATGCAGAAACACCATACAACACCCCCCTCCGTGGTGGTCCAAAACAATGGGCTGCTGCCCCTCAGTACAGCACCGGGTGGCCTCAACGATGCATTGAAAAAACTCGGTGGCTCCATGGATGGCAGCATCACAGCGTACTCCCAGAAATTCTCCTTTATCCCCTCTATCAGCGCCCTCGATGTGAAAAACTTGGCCCTGGATGGAGACATAGAATCTAGCTATATAGCCGATTTTGAAACAACAACCCCTTTTGATGCCTATTGGGCACCTAGAAGAATAGAGACCAATGAAGAGGTTGAAGAAAATGAATTACATGTTGAGGTTTCGGTAGACAATCGCAGTTGGATTATTGACCATATTGAAAACGAGTACTTGCTTCGTCAACCAAATGGGCAATATAATTGGGAGTTGTTGAGTAAATTCAATTTTTCAAGACCAGGGTTAACTACTGATATTATTTATGTCAACCAACCATACCATAATGTTCTTTACAGTGCTGATGTGTTGTCAGGAGGGGAGCTGCTGGTGAACGCTTTTTTGAATGTTGGGTCATCTAATAGTCAGGTATACCCCAGGCCGGGAGGGTTTTTTCGTTTGGTTGCAAACGGCGACCCATGTGATCCTGCGGTTGTCAGGGTAAAAGACGGGGGGCTCTTCTCGTTGGGCGACCCGGTGTTCCATAACACCGCGGAGGTGGTTTTTAGCCCCAATACCACATTGGAGCTTTTCCCGGGGTCGATGCTTGACCTGCATGGGGAGAGTCGCTTGGTGATTGCTGACGGAGCCACACTGATTGTCCATCCCGGCGCCAACGTGGTGTTGCACCACCAGGAATCGGTTTTGGAGATTCAGGG
>SKPS01000245.1 GCA_007119395.1 Lentimicrobiaceae bacterium | reverse complement strand
CGGGATTCTATGGATACGGCTTTGCGGGAAACGGAGGAGGAGACCGGTGTAGCCAGGGATCAGTGTCGAATTCTGGGCAAACTCACACCTCTGTATATTCCCCCCAGTAATTATATGGTATATCCTTACGTTGCGCTGGTGAACGATGACCCTGTTTTTACGCCCGATCCGGCAGAGGTAGCTGGCATTGTTGAAGTTCCTTTAAGGGATCTACTGAAGCCCGACATTGTAAAACTGATACCCCCCAGTGAATCGTTCGGGTTCTTGGAGGTGCCTGCCTATGTGTGTAACGGATCTGTCATATGGGGTGCCACTGCCATGATCACCGCTGAATGGGTTGAAATGGTCAGACGTCATGGCCCGGAAAAACTGCCCGGATTTTAGTCGTTTACAATGATCTTATAGGTGATTGGGGCAAAGGTTTTGCACATGGCGCTCACACCGCAATACTTCTCCTGAGAAAGTGTGACGGCCTTTTCCAACTTGTTGTAATCCAAGCCATTCCCCTTGAAGTGATACACAATATGAAAGTCTGAATAACTCTTCGGATGGTCATCGGTCAATGTGCCTTCTACGGTGATGTGCAACCCCTCTGGTTCGCTTTTCATCTTTTTCAGCATCGATACCACGTCCATGGCAGTACATCCGGCAATGGCGAGAAGAATCAAGGGCTTTGGGCGGGGTCCACGGTCGGTACCACCCTGGTCACTGCCCATATCTAACATCAGCTTGTGCCCGTTTACTTCCGCTTCCATGGTCATCGCCTCTAACCAGTTCAAATCAATGGTGTGTTTCATCGTATTGTTTTTTGTTGATACATCTGTCTGTTTATCTGTGGTGTTTATCTGTATTCGGTATTGGCACCCTACTCTAAAAACCGAACATCGATTTCAGTTGGCAAGACCATCCAGCAATGGTGTGTGGCATCGGAGCCGCCATCGGAACAATCAAACCGTCGTGTTCTGAGCTTGGCTGCATCGATCACCTTCACCTTCTTTTCACTCTTTTTATAGGTTGCCACCACGGTGTATTGCACACCGGTTGCCAGGAAGAAGCTCAGTTCGTGGTCATAGGTGGATCCTGTATAGAGGAGTTTGCCGGTTTCATACATCCCTTCGTGGAGAGTGAACTGTATGGGTTCAGGCATTATGCCCGGAGAGAAGAGGATGGTCATGGAGCCACTGTCCGGTTTATGACCGATACAGTTGCTGCAAGCTTCATTTCTATATTCTATCAGTTCACACCCAATGGAGGTGAAAATGGCTGCAATCAACAGCAGTACCGTGGTGGGGCCGGCAAGTCTTTTACATAAATCTGAGTGCACGGTGCAGGGGTTTTGGTGTTACGGTATATTTTTTATCGGGGATACGAACGGATGTCTGCAGCATGAGGTGGTGTGGTGAAACAGGCTTGTCATGGGTGTAGAGAAACTGATAGCCAATTCCCCCCATAAGATACGTTCCGGTGAGGCAGATTCCTATATTGGCTCCGGGCATGAAGCCGTTTTGCGGTTTCATGGTGCTGCCGCGAAATGCTCCCCAGGTGAATCCTGTCTGCACTCCCATGTTGAGCAGGAGGGTGATTCGATGGTCACTTACCAGGCGAAATTGTTTCTCAATGTTGATAAAAAAGGCTCTTCGAAACCCTTGAAGCTGGTAACTGATGGTGTCTTGTTGAGGGGGGTCATGAAAGATGGTGGTGGTTGATCTCCTGTGAAGGAACCCCAAAGAGGCCATTAGGTTGTATCTTCGGTCTTCCACTCCAACCTGATATTGCCAGAGCTCGTGGTGGTTATTTGATGCTGTGGCGAACCGAAACGTTGTTGCGGTGATGATAGGTTTTCGACCGGGTGTGATACCTGAATCCCGGAGGAGTTGGATCATATCCCGGTTGTTCACGGCATAGGCAAGTGTAAGGGATGTCTGGAGGTTTTCAGGTTGGGTAAAGGGCATCAGCAGGGTGACCACATCCTGCGCCCTGCTGCTGATGGCAAAATCCAGGGCTCTCCACCCGTCTCTGTTTACACTGTCGGGGGAGGCACCAAAATATAGCAGCCATTGCGTCATAAGGGTATCATTCAGCATGGACGAAACCATCAGCGGGGTGTATCCTTTCAGATCAGCCTGGTTTACGTTGGCACCGTAGTCAATGAGCAAAAGGGTTCGTTCGAGGTCGCCGTACATCACCGAAAGGAGTAGGGGTGTTGTGCCATCGTCCAAAGCCAGTTCAGTGTTCGCGCCGTAGTGCAGCAGCATGTCGGTAATGGTGATGTCACCACCTGCATTGACCGCCCTGATAAGAGGCGTACGTTGGTGCGTTCCCTGTTTGTTCAGATTAGCTCCGTAAATAATTAGCAGTTCCAACACCCATGGGTGGTCATAGCGTATGGCATAATCCAGCGGGGAGATGTAAGTCCCCGGTGAAGGTTCGAGGCCGGCTCCATGTTTGAGCAACATCTCCACGATGGAGTAGTGACCCTCCATCACAGCGTAGGAGAGCGCTGTGGGTTCTCCCCACGGAGCGCAATCGACCTCTTCAACAGCTATGGAGTCAAGGATGCTTCGCACTTTGGCGCTGTCGCCCTCCCATGAAGCAAAACGAAGTTCAAAACACAACGAATCGGCATCCCTCTGACCCGATAAAGCCTGATAGGGCAACAGGCAAAACAGCAGAAGGTATATTGTTACACTGGAGAGGTGGTTCATGATACTTGGTCTAACAAATAATATGCCTGAAACGTGCTCTTTTCTTATTGTTTTCCACGCCAAAAATAGTGAATGTGATCGAATGTTGTATTGATCAATGGTGTTTTTTTGAGATAGAGAGATAAATGCCTATTTTTGGAGTGTTAAAAGGAAACTTTAATGGACAATTTACACCAGACGCTGAAGAGGTACTGGGGGCACAGCTCATTTCGTCCGTTGCAGGAAGATATTATCCGCAGCGTGGTTTCCGGGCATGACACCCTGGCGTTGTTGCCTACCGGTGGTGGCAAGTCGGTCTGTTTTCAGGTACCGGCATTGGTACGTGGTGGTTTGTGTTTGGTGGTGAGTCCATTGATTGCATTGATGAAAGACCAGGTTGAGAACCTGGAGAAGATGGGCATACAAGCCAAGGCGTTGTATACCGGGCTGCACCGTGCCGAGATGGACCTTGTGCTGGAACAGGCTGCCAGCGGTGAGTTACAGTTCCTCTATTTATCGCCGGAGAGGTTGCAAACCACCTCTTTTCGTGACCGTATGGAGCGTATGCCTGTACAAACCATTGCGGTTGATGAGGCGCATTGTATCAGTCAGTGGGGCTATGACTTTCGTCCACCCTACTTACGTATTGCCGATATCAGGGAGACGATACCGGACGTTCCTGTTGTAGCGCTGACGGCTACGGCTACACCGGCTGTGGTAGAAGACATCATGGACAAGCTCTCCTTCCGGGAGCGGAATCTGTTCAGCAAAAGTTTTGCGCGTGACAACCTTGTGTACCTCTCATTGCTTGAGGAGAACAAGTACAACCGTGTGATCCGCATATGTCGTAAGGTCAAAGGTACCGGCATTGTGTATGCAAGAAACAGGAAGCTGACGGAGGAGTTGGCAGCCTACCTGACGCAGCATGGCATCAAGGCATCCTTTTACCATGCCGGGTTAACCCCGGAGTTGCGCGACAAGCGACAGCAGGAGTGGATCAGTGGGCGTGTGACTGTGATTGTAGCCACCAATGCTTTCGGCATGGGCATCGACAAGCCTGATGTGCGGTATGTACAACATATTGACATACCCGATTCACCGGAAGCTTACTTTCAGGAGGCGGGTCGTGGAGGTCGTGACGGGAAGATGAGCTATGCTGTACTGCTTCACGAGAAGGCGGATATTCTAAAAGCCAATAAAAGCTTTGAGCAGTCATGGCCGGAACCGGCGGTGATCAGAAACATATACAACGGCCTGGGTAATTTCCTGAACCTGGCTGTGGGGTCGGGAAGAGATTGCAGTTTTGATTTTGACATCAACGAGTTTGCTACACGTTATCTGCTCTCACCACGTGTCGCGTGGCATGGGATTAAAGCGCTGGAGCAGCAAGGGTTGGTGCTTCTCAACGAAGGGTTTCATGAGCCGTCAAAGCTTATGTTTTGTGTTGACAAGGAGGAGTTGTACCGTTTTCAGGTGAAGAATTTAAAAATTGACCCCTTTATCAGGCTGTTGCTCAGGTCATATGCCGGCCTTTTTGCGGGGTTTGCGAAGATTCATGAAGAGACCCTTGCCAGGCGTTCAAAGGTGTCGTGGCTGGAGGTGACCAAATGGCTTCAACATCTTGACCAGCAGGGAATCGTAATGTATCATCCGCGGAAGACCAAGCCACAGCTCACTTTTCTAGAGCCACGACAGGATCCGGCACAGATTTCTTTCCACCAGAGCGACTATCTTGAACGGAAGGCACAAGCGAGGAAGCGTCTGGATGTGATGATAGAGTACGCAACCTCAACAACCCATTGCCGCAGCGAAATACTGCTGCGCTATTTCGGTGAGGAGAACACCACCCGTTGTGGTGAGTGTGATGTTTGCAAACGCCTGAACCGTGTTGGTTTAAGCACCTATGAGTTCAATCAGGTATTGGATACGATCAAACCCATCCTCCAGCAGGAAGCCCTGACGTTGGAAGCGCTATTGGAGAGGATCTCAGACATTGACGAGGAGAGGGTGTTGCGTGTGATGCAGTGGCTTATTGACCAGGAGAAGGTAGTGCCTGCCGAGGATGGCCTGAGGTGGCGTTAATGAGGGTGCCGATGCATCGTTTTGTGGAGCGTCGTTTTCAGGCCTGTGCGAATGGTGCTCTTGCTGATAAGGAAGGTTACAGGAAGTGATGAATAAGTGTTGAATGATAAAACGTAGTTGGTTATGCAGATAGAGAAGGTTAGCAACCCATTTGAGGAGATGTATGAGGGTTATCATTGTTTTGGTTGTTGCAAGCGGAACGAGAAGGGGTTAAAGCTGGATTTTTTCCGTTATAAAGAATATGCTTTTGGGCGTTGGGAGCCAGATCTTGATTTACAGGGTTATCACAACATCATGCATGGAGGCATTCAGGCGACGATGCTTGACGAGATTTCTGCCTGGTGGGTTTATATCATTGCGGGCACGGCGGGTTTCACAGCACGTTTATCGATTCGATACCACAAGCATGCTCCGGTGAACCGTGGTGCGTTGTTTTTGCGTGCCGGTGCGATGGAGAAGCGGCGCAACCTCTACAATATCAAGGCAGAACTGTTTGGAGGGAACGGAGACCGTTATGCTTCAGGAGATGTGGAGTTTTTCACGTATCCAGCCGATGTGGCGGAGCGTGACATGCAATATCCGGGGCACTCCCGGTTTCTCGGCACCCTGGTTGAAAGCAGCGACTACGGCTTCCCCGAAGCAATGTTTGAAGCATTGGCATAAGGGGTCACATCCTGG
>SKPS01000365.1 GCA_007119395.1 Lentimicrobiaceae bacterium | reverse complement strand
TCAATGGCTGCCCGTGCTTCGCGCAGGGCCTGGCGATTGTTGCCGGTTTTGTGCAGCAAGGCGGCATAGGTGTCTCTGAGTGAGTAATTGTTATCACTCTTCAACATATCGGCCACCCTGGAAGTCATCCATTCAAGGTGCTCTTTGTTTTCAACTCTTTGGTAAAAGTCCCACGCATATCGATTCAACAGCCGGGCATCAGGCGCCGGACCTGTCGTCAGCAGTGTCTTCACCTCATCAGCATAAACCTCCCAGTCACCCTGCCGACGACTGAACTGCGCATTGGCCAACGCCTTGTAGTAGGGTGCATTGGCCGGACCGATCCTGTCGATTTCCTGCATCAGCTGCTTCATTACCGCCTCATCATTTCTTCGTACAGCCCGGGCAATCATGTTGTTCAGCACATTGCCAATCACCCCGTTCACGGCGCTGTCGCCAAAACGCCCTGAAAAAGCGTTGCGGTGTTCCAGCAGATATTGAAACTCGGGCGAGTCAGGGCTGTCAACAAAATTCTCCATAATGCGCCAGCCGGTTTCTGACATCAGCAGCGATGGTGGTTTCCCCTCCATAAACTCTGAAATGAGGGTGACATACCTTTGATCATACGCCGCTCTGAGGGCAGATGCATAGTCAATCAAAGCATCCACGTTCTCAGGATTGTTGCGGTATGCCATCTCCTTCGAACGCAGGTTGCGGGTATCATCAAGCGCTAACTTTCCCAACTCGATCAGGCTTGTCTCAGACTGCCCGCCCGCAGTGCGGTGCACAATCTCTCCACGCCAGTTGACAAAAAGAAGTGTTGGGTAAACGCGAACCTGGTATAGCTTTGCCAAGGCAACGCCCTCACCTTTCTCCATGTCAATCTTCACATTAATAAAATGCTCGTTATAGAACTCCCCTACAGATGGCAACGGAAACACATCACGGGCCATCCGGATACAGGGACCACACCATGACGCGTACGCATCAAAAAAGATCAATCGGTCTTGCTCCTTGGCTTCAGCCAACACCTCAGCCCAGGTGCCTTCAAAAAATTGGATACCCTCCTCATCCTGCGATAACAGAACAAATGGAGAGAACAACATCAGAATAAACACAACTTTTTTCATCATCATATCATTTGTTGAAAAGAATAAACATATTTGACATACGGAGCGATAAGGGGTCTCTTTATGTAGAGATAAACAATTTTGGAACGGATAAAGTTGAGTGTGATTGTATTGAAATTGTTTTTTGCTGGTGAGTACATCAGCTCGGATAGTAGAGGTGTTGGAACATGATCAGGTGAGCGACCAGTACCATAAAGAGATTAATCCACCGGAACATACGGGGGATGAGTGGTTGGTGTTTGGTGGGTTGCAGAATGGGCAATGATGAGAGGATGAGGGTAATGGATGAGAGGATGAGAATCAGCACGTAGGGTGTATGGGTGATGACGCCTGTTGGCACGAGTATCAGTGCGGCCACTGCGAGGGCTGTGAGCCATATGAGGGTGACCATTGAGAGTATTCGTGTTGAGAGGTATCTGTTGAGTGTTTTAAAGCCGGCCATGAGGTATTCATCGCCATATTTCAGGAGGAGGAGCATAAAGTGTGGTATTTGCCATATAAAGAAGAAGATAGATACGGCTAAAAGGTGTGGATTGAGAAGACTTCCATCTGCGGCGGTATATCCGATGGCCGGCGGTATGGCACCTACGAGGCTTCCGGCGAGCAAGGCGTAGGGTGTCACCTTTTTCAGCGGGGTATAGATCACATTGTACATGATCAGGGTGGTAAGTGTAAGTGCTGTGGGCAGGATTCCTGCGAACACCCAGGTGGTGATCAGGCCTGTTGCAGCCAGCAGGGTGCCGATCATGTATGCATAGCCGGGGGCGATGACACCGGTTGGAACGGGCCTTTTCCGGGTTCTGGGCATGAGGAGGTCGCGGCGGTACTCCTGTGCATGGTTGATCACGGCCGAACCCATGGCGGTGAAGAGTACACCGGCCGACAAAGCAACCAGCAGGGTGTTGGCCTGATGGGCAGCCATCACAAACCCTACCGCCATACTCAGCACCACCGCAAGGCTCACCCGCAACTTCAGCAGGTCGGCAACAGCCACCAGGTTTCGTAACACAGCTTAACGTCCGTATTTGGAGATTGATTTCAGGTAGATGATCATATTGGCCATCTCTTCATTGGAGATCTGATCCCGGTATGAGGGCATCAGCCCGGGGGTGTAACCCACACGTACCTCCTGGTTGGGGTCAAAGGTTTTCCTGCGGATGTAATCGTCGTCTACCAGCCGGCTGCGTGTTCTGCCACCCGCCACCACCTCCACGGTTGACCCGTACAGATCCAGAAAAGTGGAGCCCACCCGCTGGGTGCCGTCGGTAGAGTGACAGGTAAAGCATCCATGTATCTGCATCGCCTCATAACCGGCCTCTTCAAAGCCCATGGCCGAAGGATCAATATCAGACTCGTACCATTCCGCAAAATCATCAGGCTCCAGCACATTGACTTTGGTGATCATCTGCGCATGCAACAGCCCGCAGTATTCGGCACAGTAAAGGTCATAGGTACCCACGAGCTGTGGCACAAACCACATTCTGTTGGTACGACCGGGCACCACATCCTCTTTCACCCTGAAGGCAGGAATATAGAGAGAGTGAAGCACATCTTCCGACACCATATCAAGGATTACGGTATCATTTACCTGGAGGTAGAGTTCGGTACTCCGTTTGCCATTCGGGTATTCAAACGTCCAGCTCCACATACGGGAAAGCACACGAATGGTTTTGGCATCTTCCGGGAAGCTCCTCATCGGCATAAACCCTTTGAAGCCCACCCAAAACATGGCCAGCACCAGAATGGTGGGGATGAGGGTCCAGATGATCTCCAGGGTGTTGTTGCCCGGTATATCAGATGCTACCGGATTGCGCTGTCGACTGTAACGAAAAACGAACCACACCATGACAATGGTGATGCCAATAAGGAAAAAGGCCGCAATGGATATGATGAATACAAATGCGGTATCTACTCCCTGAACGAAATTTGAGGCTCCTGAAAACATAGCTATATCTCCTGTCTGAATAAGTAATCACTGAAAAGGATGATCATGACCAGCACAAAAACCAGGGCAACAAGTCCAACGAAGATCGAAATTATTCTGCTTTCGAACTTCAGGTGCATAAAGTGGGCTCCTACCAGATAGGTTTTCGCTGAGGCCACCAGCAGGGCAACGGCCACCGTGAGGTTTTGCAGATCGAAAAAGGCGATTTTGACCGTGATAACGGTTAAAATGAGCAGGTCGATCCACACCAGTGTGTTGTCTTTAAAGCTGGTGATATGCACATCGTTATCCGGTGTGTGGTTCTGATGGTTTGTATCGTGTACGTTGTTCATCACGTTGTAATGTTTAGTTATCAAATGATCAGGTAAAACAGCGGGAACAGGAAGATCCATACTACGTCAACGATATGCCAGTAGAGGCCGCTGTTTTCGAGATAGACATACCTTGTTGGGTTGATGGTTCCTTTACGGATATACCAGGCGATGATTCCCAGCAGGATCATTCCGATGATGACGTGTATTGCGTGGAGGCCTGTCATAAAGAAGTAAAGGTTGAAGAACTGTTTTTGCCCTGTGGGCAGTTCTATGTACCCCTCCATTCCGGGGAAGAGCCCATAGTGGTATTTGGCTTTGTATTCGAAGAATTTAATCACGAGGAACACACCGGCCAGCAGAATGGTTATCAGCAGCAGGTTGATTGAGCGTTTCACTTGTCCTTTCTGGAGGGCTGTGATGGAGAGGGCTACGGTGAGGCTGCTTGTAAGCAGCACCACGGTATTTACGGTTCCGTGGAGGATGCTGAGTGTAGCAGAGGCGTCGTGGAACGGTTCGCTGTTTGCGAACCTGTATACTGCATACACAATAAAGAGGGTTCCGAACAGGAGGATTTCGGTGAAGAGGAAGAGCCACATTCCGAATCTTATTCCTGTGGGGTCGTAGTGGTTGTGGTGATTTTCAGTTACGGCATTGCTCATAGCGATTCTTTTTCTATGATTTCATCGAACTTGCTGTATTCATAAGGTCCATATCGTGCTTCGGGTATCTCTTCGAAGTTTTCGGTGATGGGGGGAGTAGAGGTTTTGAGCCAGTCGAGGGTAAGGGCTCCCCAGACGTTGCCAACAGCTTTGGGACCTTTCCGTGCTCCTTTCACCAGGTTGGCGATCACGATAAAGAGGCCCACTGCGAGCACCCATGAGCCCACGGTGGAGAGCATGTTCAGGCCGGCGAATTCAGGGAGGTAATCGAAGTATCGCCGGGGCATTCCCTGCATACCAAGGATAAAGAGGGGGAAGTAGAGCAGATTGAACCCCACCACCATAAAGGCCCACCCCAGGGCGGCCCTTCGGGCGTTGTACATTCGACCCCACATTTTGGGGAAGTAAAAATGGATGGCAGCGAGGAATCCAAAACCGGTTCCGCCGAACATCACATAGTGGAAGTGTGCCACCACGAAATAGGTATCGTGGATGTGTACATCGGTGGCCAGTGAGGCGGTAATCAGACCGGTAAGTCCACCAATCATAAACAGAAAAATAAAGGCGATGGTAAAGAGCAGGGGTGTTTCCACTCTGATGGATCCTTTGTAGAGCGTGGCCACCCAGTTAAACACTTTGATGGCACTGGGTACAGCCACCAGGAAGGTAAGCAGTGAGAAGAGGATACGTGAGGCGTCGCTCATGCCGGAGGTATACATGTGGTGCCCCCACACGAAGTACCCGATAAAGGCGATGGCAAGCCCTGAGATCACGATGGGTTTGTATCCGAAGATGGTTTTTCTGGCGAACACGGGAATGATTTCAGAGACGATTCCCATGGCCGGCAGTATCATAATATATACTGCGGGGTGGCTGTATATCCAGAACAGGTGTTGATACAGGATGGGGTCACCTCCGAGTGCGGGGTCAAAGAATCCGATCTGCAGTGCCCTTTCGGCCACGATCATCAGCAGTGTAATCCCCACGATGGGTGTTGCCAGCACCTGGATCCAGCTTGTGGCGTAGAGTGACCAGGCGAAGAGGGGCATTTTAAACCACGTCATACCGGGTGCACGCAGCCGGTGCATGGTAACGATAAAGTTGAGTCCTGTAAGGATTGACGAGAACCCGAGTATGAATGCGGCAAAGAGTGCCAGGATCACATTGGTTCCCGTTTTCACGCTGTATGGTGCATAGAACGTCCATCCGGTGTCTGCTGCTCCTTCGCCAACAAAGAGGGTTGAAAGCGCCAGAATGCCCCCGGCCCAGTATAGGTAGAGCGAGACCAGGTTGAGCACCGGAAAGGCCACATCCTTGGCACCCAGTTGCCCCGGTAAGGCAAAATTGCCAAAGATGGCAGGCATACCGGGAATGATGAACAGAAAGATCATAATCACCCCATGCAGGGTGAACACCTG
>SKPS01000278.1 GCA_007119395.1 Lentimicrobiaceae bacterium | reverse complement strand
TATTCACCTTTAACTCATTGCTTACTCCTGCATGCTGCAAAGCCTCTATGATCGACTTATAGGAGTCTTTCAACTCAACATATTTGCCAACAAGACCTATTATCACCTCCCCTTTCGGATTGCGCATCCGCGACAAGAAGGTCTCCCACTGCGAGAGGTCAGGCTCCCCTTCGATCGGAATCAACATTTTTTTCAACACCTCCTGGTCAAGACGCTCTTCACGCATAAGAACAGGCACATTGTAAATAGAGTCCGTATCAATCGATTCAATCACTGAAGAAGGATCCACATTGCAGAACAAAGCGATCTTACTTTTCAGGTTTTCGTTCAGTGGATGTTCGGTGCGGCACACCAACAGGTCTGGCTGCACACCCAATTCAAGCAACGCTTTTACAGAGTGTTGGGTAGGCTTTGTTTTTAGCTCACCGGCAGCAGCCAGATAAGGCACCAACGTAAGGTGTATCACCATGGTCTTTTTGCCCAGCTCCCACTTCATCTGCCTGACAGCCTCAATGTAGGGCAACGATTCAATATCACCCACCGTACCACCAATTTCCGTAATCACAAAGTCGTACTTCCCCGTGTCTCCCAACAACCTGATGCAACGCTTGATCTCATCAGTGATATGTGGAATCACCTGAACCGTCTCGCCAAGATAATCTCCTCGACGCTCCTTCTCTATAACGTTTTGATAGATGCGACCCGTGGTCACATTGTTGGCCTGACTGGTGGGTGCATTCAGAAAACGCTCATAATGACCCAGGTCAAGATCGGTTTCGGCTCCATCTTCAGTCACATAACACTCGCCATGCTCATACGGATTGAGAGTCCCGGGATCTACATTGATATATGGGTCGAGTTTCTGTATGGTCACAGAAAAACCTCTGGCTTGTAACAAAGTAGCCAAAGAAGCAGACACGATCCCCTTTCCCAAAGAAGAGGTCACACCTCCGGTAACAAAAATATATCTCACCTCACGCATGGCAATTGGATTTTTTGTGATTGCAATGACCCTGCAAAGAAACGAAATATCGGTCAAACGACAACAGCCAATTGTTGAGAGTGGAAGTTGAGGGGGTTGAGTGGGTTTAGGAGGTTGAGTGGGTTGAGTGGGTTTAGGAGGTTTAGATCGTTAGAATGGAGGATAGAAACGGTGAACGGTGAACGTTGAACGGTTTTTTCTTTACCATTGAGATACTCAATTGATTAAGAGGCACTTAGTGAAACTCAGTGCTATTAATGACCTCAGTGGTATAAAAAACCGTTTTAGAAAGCCAACAGCCAACAGCCAGGCTTTACTGCCCCAAATACGCTTTAAGTAGTTTGCTGCGCGATTTATGCTTCAGGCGGCGGATCGCCTTCTCTTTGATTTGGCGTACTCGCTCACGTGTCAGATCCATCTTCGCACCGATTTCATCAAGGGTCCATCCGTGTGAGGTACCAAGACCATAATAGAGGTTGATAATCTCGCGCTCCTTCGATGAGAGTGACGCCAGAGACCTCTGTATCTCCTGGAGCAGTGACTCTCTGATCAGGTTCTCATCGGTATCAGGACTGTCGGTATTCACCATCACATCCAGCATATTCATGTCTTCACCACTAATAATAGGTGCATCAACAGAAACATGTTTCACCTGAATGCCAAGCGTTTTGGAAACTTTCTCCTTGGGGAGATCCATTGCTTCCGCCAGCTCATCGTCGGAGGGTTGCCGTTCGAGCTTTTGTTCAAGGATGGATGACTGCTTTGACAGCTTATTGATGGATCCCACCTGATTCAGGGGGAGTCTGACAATCCGTGACTGTTCAGCAAGTGCTTGCAGAATAGATTGTCTGATCCACCATACCGCATAGGAGATAAACTTGAACCCCCTTGTTTCATCGAAGCGCTGTGCCGCTTTAATCAGCCCAAGGTTCCCCTCATTGATCAGATCAGGGAGGCTAAGACCTTGGTTCTGATATTGCTTCGCAACAGACACCACGAAACGAAGGTTCGCCTTGCACAACCGGTCCAAAGCCCGCTGGTCACCCTGCTTGATGCGCTGCGCCAGTGCTACCTCCTCCTCAACAGTGATCATCTCCTCACGACCAATCTCCTGTAAATACTTGTCTAATGAGGCAGTATCCCTGTTGGTGATTGATTTACTTATCTTTAATTGTCTCATATGCTTCTCCCGTCACCTGTGGTTTTGTGTTGATGTATGACTAAAATAAATCCAAAAGGTTAAAAGACACCTTCAATATTTTAATCTTATATCATATCTTAAATATGACAATTTTGTGAACCGTTTTGTTCAAAAGGCATGTTTTATAGGTACATGCCTTTTTTTGCAATTGTTTATAAAAGGCTGCCAAAGATACAACAATATAACCCGTTTTGCAATAGCGTGGCGTTATTTTTTGTTAACAATTTTACAATCCGAACCCGTAATAAGCACGCATGCCATTGGGGTAAACACCTTCAACCAGCACTCCTCCCCGCTTGCTGTTGAGGTAGCTTTTCAAGTCTTCAACACTGCGCATGGGTTGGTTGTCGATGCTTGTAATGATGAATCCATTGCGGATTCCGCTTGAACGCATCTTTCCGGGTTCAAGGCTCACCACCTTCACACCATGGCTAAGGCCGAGGCGCTCCAACTCTTCCGGTGATGCATTGGCAAACCCTGCACCCAGTAACGATACCACCGTCTGGGTTTCACGCGTCACCACCTCAGTGGTGCCCTTTGCGTTCAACAGTGTGAGGTTAAATGTGCGCTCCCTGCCCGATCGCTCAACCAGCAATTGCACTTTGTCACCAGGCCTTTGCCTGCCTATCAGCTCAAGCAGCCTGCTTGTACTGTTTACCTTCATGCCGTTCACTTCCAGAATCACATCACCCTCACGCATTCCGGCACGGGAAGCAGCACCACCTTCACTAACACCAGCAATGTAGACGCCCCTGATGCGCTTCAACCCTTTCTCATCAGCCAACCGGCTGTCAACCTCAAGTATGCTGGCACCGATCACTGCTCGCTGCACCTCTCCAAACTCCTTCAGATCACCCATCACCTTACGTACAATGTTTACAGGTATGGCAAAGGAGTACCCGGTATAGGCGCCGGTGTTGGATGCAATTGCTGCATTGATACCCACCAACTCCCCTCGGGTATTCACCAACGCGCCCCCACTGTTTCCACGGTTCACCGCCGCATCAGTCTGTATAAATGATTCTATGGCACTGCGATCACCCAAGATATTGATGTTTCGTGCCATGGCACTCACAATACCGGCCGTTACCGTAGAGTTCAGATTGAAAGGGTTTCCAACCGCCAACACCCACTCCCCTACCCGCAGGTTATCAGAATTACCAAATAAAATAAACGGCAGATCCGTCTCATCAATCTTGATCAAAGCCAGATCCGTGGATGGATCACGACCCACAATCGTTGCAGTGTATGTACGCTTGTCGTTCAGGGTTACCTCGATCTTCTCAGCCTCCTGCACAACATGGTTGTTGGTGACAATATACCCATCAGACGAGATGATCACCCCGGAACCACTGGCCTGAATAGGATATGATCGACGAGGAAAAGGATCAAAACCAAAAAAATCATGAAAACCAAAAAAGTTATCGTAAACGCTGCTTTTCCGGGTGTAAAAAGTTTTTATGTGCACCACAGTGTGAATGGTCATCTCTGCCGCATCGACAAAATCGGGTGCTTGTTCCATAGCACGAAGCGATGCATAGTGTGATGGAATGGGTGCCTCCATAAAATTGACCCTGTTCTCACTCTTCTCTGCTGTGATCCAAAATACCCCGCTGGCAATCAGACCACCGGCCAGAAAGACCACCAGACCCGACAATAGCAACTCGCGCTTCGTAAAATGCCGCAAAACACCTGTTTTCATGACACGTAAGTGTAGGTTTGACATGATATGATACAATATAATATGATGCCTTTCCAACGAAAAGGCATCTTAAAGAACGCAAACACAAGACCATTAGTTTTTTTTCGTTGTTAAATTATGTTAACCACCTCTCCTGCTGCCTGATAACAAAAGCCTGACAAGATCATTATGATACTCTGATTCAACCTGCTGCGTAGAGAATACGGGTAAAGTACAGAGCAGAATCAAGATAGTGATTGACTTTGTGGTGAATTTCTACTAATTTTACCGCGAATTTCAGATGCATGTCAAAATGTCACAAAAAAGCCGTTTCAAACCATCTGTATCCTGGTTGTTGTTAGGTCTGCTTGCCGGACTAACGTTAGGCTTTGGCATTGCTCTGCTTGTTCAAAACCGGTGGGTTTCACCCGAACCGCGGGTTGTGACATCTGAATCTGACACATTGCTGCTTGCCACGGATTCTGACAAATCGGCAAATCGCCGCCGCGGAGCCACCTCAGGCCACACCCCTGCTGAACCATCTGATGCAGAAACCGCCGACGATGAGGATTACGATGCGGATGAACTGAATGACTCTCTCTACCTCATGCAAACATCATATGATACGCTCATGGCAACACTGGTCGATGAGGGTGAAACCATCAGACGGGACGTGATGATTGGTTCACGAAGGGTAAAACTTGAAGAGGATACTGGGGCATCTCCTCAACCTGCTTCATCAGGTGTTGACACACTGATTACCGCCCTGACTGCAGTTAAAATACCCGAAGGATTTTACCGTGAATATACACTCGAATTCTGGCAAAATCCTCTTAACTACAAAGGCTACAGGGTAGTGCGCGACAAGGTGGTGCTATTTGGGCTCTCTCCAGAAAAGTCATACCAGCTCTTCAGAAAAAATGATCAATTGCTTCTGAAGGGTGGAGGGCAAGAGTACCTGTTGAGAGAGACCACCTCTTTTACACCTTTGATACCAGCACAGCGGTAACCATCCGATTTCAACATGCTAATTCCTTGATCCATGCAACTGATTCCATTTTATAAGTTTGAATCCACAGGCAACGACTTTATAATAATTGACAATCGCGGGGGTGAGGTTCGTTTGGATGTGGAGAAAATAGAGAGGATTTGTGACCGACGCTTCGGCATTGGTGGCGATGGGTTGATTCTGCTATCAGCGCATGTTGGTTTTGACTTTGCCATGGAATACTATAACAGCGATGGGCTACCCGGTTCGTTTTGCGGCAACGGTGGGCGTGCTGCAGTGGCTATGGGCAACATGCTGAACCTGATCAAAGAGGATGGCCGGTTTATCGCCACCGATGGCCCGCACGCTGCAACCATTGAAAGAGTCTCAAACAACCTTTGGCACGTCGAATTGGAAATAGCAGACACTGTGGTTGAGCGCCGCGACCTGATCAACACCGGTTCCCCACACCATATTGTAAAGGTACCCAATCTGAACGGGTTTGATGTAGTGACCGCCGGGGCTTCGCTGCGCAACCACCCGCGCTTCAGTCCGGACGGATGCAATGTTAACTTTGTGCGGGATCATGGTGATC
>SKPS01000302.1 GCA_007119395.1 Lentimicrobiaceae bacterium | reverse complement strand
GTGCTTACCCAGGCTCAAGCCCAGAAAGGGGACCTTCGTGGTTTTGTGCTCGATGAGGGGTCTGGTGAACCATTGATTTTTGCCAGGGTATTGATAGTAGGTACCACCTCCGGCACCATGACGGATGGCAATGGCTATTTTGTGATCACCGATATAGACGTCGGCACCATCGAGGTGGAGGCCACCTTTGTGGGGTATGACACCGTTCGGCAAGAGGTGGAAATAAAAACCAGTGAAATAGCCATGGTTCGGTTTCACTTGTCGGCGACAGCCCAGCAGCTGGGTCGGCTAACTATTTCTGCCGACCGTATCGGCGAGTTGACAGAGACGCGTACATCGGTGATCAAGGTTACACCACGTGAAATTGAGCGGATACCTGCCATAGGCGGTCAGGCAGACATTGCCCAGTATCTGCAGGTATTGCCCGGAGTCGTATCCACTGGTGACCAGGGAGGACGCCTCTACATCCGGGGAGGATCGCCTGTGCAAAATAAAGTACTGCTCGATGGGATGATCATTTACAACCCCTTTCATACCATTGGTCTCTTTAGTGTCTTCGATACAGATATCATCAGATCGGCTGAAGTGTATACCGGAGGGTTTAATGCAGACATGGGAGGACGTATATCCTCTGTGATGGACATCAGGACCAGAGACGGAAACAGAAGACACCATACCGGCATTATCAGTGGAAGCACCTTCGGAAGCAAACTGCTGGTGGAAGGGCCCTTGAACAAAGGCGAGAAGCAGGAGGCAAACGCCTCATATGTGCTGTCAGTAAAAAACTCCTTCCTTGAACAATCATCCAAAGTGCTCTACGAATACGTCAATGAACAAGGATTGCCCTTTAACTATCTCGACCTATACGGCAAAGTGAGTATGCAGGCTGACAACGGCTCAAAGATCAATTTCTTTGGCTTCAATTTTTCAGATAGGGTGAACTACCAGGCACTGTCGAGATACCAGTGGAATACATGGGGCTTGGGAACCAATTTTTTGCTGATTCCGGAAGGATCTACGATGTTGATTGAAGGAAACTTCGCCTATTCACAATACTTTACAACATTAGAAGACCAAACCACCACACCCAAAAGCAGTGAAGTGGATGGTTTCAATTTCGGACTGCATTTCAGTAATGTTCGGGGAGAAAACAGAAGCCAATTCGGTATTGAGCTGCTGGGCTACAGAACAATGTTTGAGATCACCAATGCCGCCCAACGACTCATCAACTATACGCAATACTCCACTGAAATGGCTGTCTACGGGAAGTACAAACTCACCTTGGGCGATTTCATTCTGGAACCCGGATTCAGAGGCCATTACTACGCCTCTCTGTCGGAGTTCTCCCCTGAACCCCGATTCTCTGTAAAGTACAAAGCCACCAGCTGGCTTCGCCTGAAAGCTGCAACCGGCCTCTATGCACAAAACCTCATTGCAGCCAGTTCAGACCGCGATGTGGTAAACCTTTTCTATGGATTTTTGTCGGGAACAGAAAACCTGCAATCCACCTTTATGGGTGAAGACGTAACCTCATACCTCCAGAAGGCCAGGCACTTTATCCTGGGTGCTGAAATCGACCTGGGAAGCAATGCCGGATTCAATATTGAAGGGTATATCAACCAGTTTACACAGCTTACCAACCTTAACAGAAACAAGATTTACGACGACCGTTCTCCTGACTATTTCGATGTGCCGGACTTCCTGAAACGCGACTTTGTGATTGAAAGAGGCGAGTCAAAAGGTGTTGACATCGCCTTTCGTTACGACCTGATCAATCTGAATATCTGGGCTGTCTATTCGTTAGGTTTTATTACAAGGATAGAGGACCTGGACGGGTTTCAGTTTGAATATACCCCCCATTATGACCGGCGACACAATGTGAATTTATTGGGGTCTTATACTCTTGGTAAGCAGCGTGAATACGAGATCTCTGTCAGGTGGAACTATGGTTCCGGGTTCCCCTTTACGCCCACTGCAGGGTTCTTTGAAGCCCTGTCATTTCAAGACGGCATCAACACCGATTACATTCACCAAAACGGTGAACTCGGATACTTCTATGGTGACCTGAACAGCAAACGGCTGCCATCGTACCACCGTTTGGATATGACTTTGAAGCGCACATGGGTGTTTTCACGTAGGAACATGCTGGATGTGTCGTTCTCAATTACCAATATCTACAACCGGAGTAATATTTTCTATTTCGACCGGGTGTTGTACGAAAGGGTTGATCAGCTCCCCATTCTTCCCAGTGTAGGTTTTAACTGGCGTTTTTAGGCTGTTGACCAAAATGATATAGTGGATGTAGAGGTGGGTGCTCTCTGTTTTTATTCGGGGGTCTGATCAGAGATCAGCCTGAGTGCTGTTCTGATGTACAGAAAGAGGTCTGAGGGGTGCTCCCCTATATAGATATCAGATCTTGTGTGTCCCAGTCTGACTATAATCAGTTGCAGTTCGGGTATGGTAATGATGTACTGCCCTCTGATTCCGCGCGCATACTTTACACTGTAATGCTGCCAGTCGGCAATCCACCATTGAAGTCCATAGAAGTCGACAGGCGCCCCTTCGTGTTGGAGGTGAGCAGAGGGTGTTGTCATTAACCGGATCATCTCAGGGTTGACCAGCGTGTCTCCGTTCCAAATGCCATCATGACACACCAAACGTCCAATGCGAGCTAAGTCTCTGGATGTGGCCGTGAAGCAGCAAAATGCCTTCACCATGCCATCGGACCTGTCTTTTGACCACAACGCAGTATGTTCTGCCTGTATCCTGCCCCAAAGTTGTTTTTCAGCCCATGATGCAAGTGTGGTGCCTGTTGCACGCTCAACGACCATGGCCAGCAACTGTGTGCCCGCTCCAACATAATCATACCGGTTGCCCGGCTCCTCTCTGAAGCCAAGGTCAAACATCTGCCTGGCGATATCACTGCCATAGTAAGAGCGAGTGGTGGCACCAAAAGGGGAGGTGTATTGCTCCTGGTATTCCAGCCCTGTCGACATTTCGAGCAGGTGCCTGACCGTCAATGCGCGCCCGGGTGATTCTGCTGTAAATTCAGGCAAGAACTGCCTGACGGGATCATCTAAGCTGCTAATGTACCCCTGCTCCAGCGCAATGGCGGTAAGAAGGGCCACAATGCTTTTTGAAACACTGAAGGTGTTAGATATTGATGTGGCACTGTGGTCATCGAAATACCTTTCGTAGAGCAAGGTGTCCTTATGAAACACCAGGAAAGACAAAGGCCTGTACTCTAGAATGGAATCCATGATCTCCTCGCCGATCGGTGGGGGGACCTGGTGTGGTAAGTGCCAAAGGGGGTGAGGGTGCAATGCCCTTACCGTATCATTGGTGAAAATCAGGTGGTCATCCACATCTGCATACCTGTGAATCAAGGCTTTTCTGGTGTAGTCCGGTAACAGCCAATAGGTCAGAGCCACCAATAAAGGCAGCACGACAAGCAGCCAAAGGGTTCTCTTCTTCATCTGTCTGTGGTGTATGGTTAATTCCGTTTATTCAGGATCACTTCCTCAAACCAGAGTTGAAACCTATTTGAAGGTCTTCGGGCATCGTACACCTCATAAGAGCCATCCGGGGCGATGAGGATGAAAAACGGATAGTTTCTGATATTGAAGCGATCCGTCAGCTCAAAATCGTTGTTAAAATGCACAACCGGCCACGGGTATTGTTGTTGCTCAGATACACCGAAGAGTTTTTCAGGACTGGGGTCAAGGCCAATGGCAAGTACGTTCAGGTGATCTTTCAATTGTGGATAGGCAGCACTCAATAGTCTCAGTTCCGAAAGGCATGGGATGCAGTTGCTGGTAAAGAAAATAAGGTAAAGGTGTTTTCCCCGGAACTGCCTTAAAGAATGCAATGTGCCGTTTTGGTCAGGAAGGCTGAAATCGGGAGCCATCACCCCTTTGCTGAATCTGCGGTTTGAATATATCAGGTTGTTGGCGATGGTGCGATGCTCTCTGAATTTACTGGAAGTGGCAATATGGCGAAGAATACGGATCACCCCCGATTGGCTGAAGTCGCGATGGTGCATGATCTCACCCAAGCCTTTGATCATCACGATCTCCCTCAGTAACTCATTTCGAAGCACGGTGTCCCGTCCAATTAGTTCCGACAGGGCAAAATAACTACCTCTCTCATTGATGACTGACATCAGTTCATTGTATGAATAGTGGCGCAACCGTGTTGTAAGGTAGTTATTGAAGAGTTGGTTAAAGAGATCCATGAAATCGGGGTGGTTGTATTCAAAATCTGCATCCCGAAACCAAAGGCTATGGGCTTGATCAAGGGAGACCTTGTACCCTGCCAGCTTGAGGCTTGCGATACGGTAGTCAACCATGTGCCGGATCCACGGATGGGTGTGGTGGCCAAACATCAGAAAGAGAGAGTCAGTAAAGTCATCGACGACTTGATGTCTCCTGTAATACAAATCCATGTAGTGGTTGGCAAGGAAACGGTTGTAGATACCAATAAGCTCACCGGCAATGTGGTTCAGGTCGTCCTCCGGTCTGTTTACCAAGGTGTAACCAATTGTTTCTCTCTGGAGGAACAGGTTGCGTGTCTCACGGTAACTGATTGGCGGGTAATCGTCGAAACGTATTTCATAGGCTGTGCCTGGTTCCAGAATGATGTCAGCACGAATATTGCCGATGTAGAAAAAAGCCTGTGTCACCTCATCAAGCTCCGTAATCAAATTGAAGTTTCCTCTGTCGTCAATGGTAGCCATGGCCAACCGCTTTTCTGTATAGGTGACCTGATCTACCCAGGTGTGTAGGCGAATCTGATACCCATTGGCATTGCCAATGGTGCCACGAATAGTGGTAAACCCCCTTGCCTGCAATGCTACAGAGGTGACCAGAAACAAACCCAGCAAAGTGATTCGAAGGTGCATCATCATTAAACGTTTCAGAAACTGTAGTTATTTCTTTTCATGGGATAAATTGTGATGCAGCTTCCCCTTCAGCGCTTCCGGGACGAAAGAATCAGGGTCGCCACCGTGGCGTATAATGTCTCTGACAATAGAAGAGTTCAACGCTGTATATTCCGGGAGTGACAACAAAAACAGTGTTTCCGTGTCAGGATGCAGTTTTCTGTTGATTTGTCCTATGCTCCTTTCAAACTCGAAGTCGGCAGAGGTACGCAACCCACGAAGAATGTACTGTGCTCCAACAGAACGGCAGAAGTCGACCGTAAGCCCTGTGTACACCTCTACAGAAATGGCCGGATATGCAGCAAATGTCTCCCGGATCCATTCCAGTCTCTGGTCAATCGAAAACATTGACCTCTTCTCCGTGTTGTCACCGATGCCAATAATGATATGGTCGAAAAGAGGCAATGAACGGATAATCACGCTTTCATGACCTCGGGTTATGGGATCAAAAGATCCGGGAAATAAGGCGGTTCTTTTCATAACGGATTGTAGCGATTAAGTGAAAAAGT
>SKPS01000216.1 GCA_007119395.1 Lentimicrobiaceae bacterium | reverse complement strand
TCGCTTCGCTTTTCAAAGTGTCAATAATCCTTTAGGCAACGTACAGAGAGTCCGTACGCTCGGTAGCTGCTGAGCATGTAGGCATCGGTACTGGAGAAGGCCAGGTACCTTGAGTTGGTACTGGAAACCGTACTCGACCAACAGTAGCCGTAGGAGCCAACGAGGTAGAGCGAACCAGAGCTGAGGCTGCGGAGGCCCGCCAGGGGCAACTTAAGCGGTGAGGCAAAAGCGCCGGCTGCGTTGTTGCTGCCCCAGCTTTGTCTTTCTGCGTTTAGTTCAGCTTCGGTAGGCAACCTGTAGCCTGTTGGGCACGGGTTGTTCACACCATTTACACCTTGCCAGAGGTTATTGTTTTGAGGGCTTCGCCAATCCCAAGGATTACTCATATCAATAATAAAGTTTCCATGTACCGGCTGATCTGAACTGCTCAGACTGGTTGTAGTAACAGATGTTCTGCACTGGTGGCCATCAGCAAAGCGCCCCCATTGGTAGAGGTCGCCGTAAGAATTTGCATCTGTTGAACTGGTTGCAACCTGAGAAGCTCCCAGGTTACGGTCCATCCAGATCTTTCCGGTAGTGGGATTGGTTACATCCACCACGGCAGTTGGGTTTGATGGGTCGCAATGCACATAGCCGGGTGGATAGTTACCTGTTGTAGAGCCTGTGGTGGTAATGGGATCTTCTTTTTTACATGAGGACTGAATCAAAACAAAGAGTGAAAACACAACAATAATAATAGCAAGTAAAATTCTGTTCATGGTTTCTTGGGTTTTAAAGTTACTCACAAATTTAAAACAAATTTTGATCGATCCGACAAAGGTTTTCGTTTTGGGCAAAAAAAAGACAGCCGGTTTTTTTCGTATGTGGTACCTTTTCGTAATTTTCAACTCCAATAGCCTTGGGGAACACAGGGGACTTGGGGTTCATATTGAAAAGCATTAAAGGCGGGCCACCGATACCTCATGGCAAGATCAACCTCAGTAGCCCGGTGGAGTCCCCTAAACTCTGAACCTCATTACCTCATTACCTCATTACCTAATTGCCTATCATGAGGTAATTTGGTTTTATATATGATATTTTGATTCAATGACTTATGTGAATTCTTAAATGACGTATATGGTTTTTCTATTTTCTTTAACACAGAGGAAAATGAGTTAACAAGAGAGTTACACAGAGTTTTTTTCTCCGTGAAACTCCTTTTAACCTCCTGATGTTCCTCTGTGAAACAAAAACAGATACAGTGCGCACCTAATCCTTAATGCAACGAACAGGGAGTCCGGTAGCTCGGAAAGTGCTATTCACCCAGGCATCGCCATACCCGATCTTCAGGGCATATGCATATGATAGTTGTAGGTGGCACTGTAAACCTGACTCGACCAATAATCTACGCCGCCAGGCATGCTGATCGAACCAGTATTGAAGCGGCGGTAGCCCGTATTAAGCCACTTAAGTGGCGAGGCAAAAGCACCTGCTAAATTGTTACTGCTCCAGCTCAATCGTTCAGCATTCAATTCTGCCATAGTAGGCACACGATAATACAAAGGACATGGGTTATTCACTGTGAATAAACCCTGCCACAGGTTGGTGTTTGGAGGGTTGCGCCAATCATAAAGCGGACTGGGTGCTATAATGAAGTTTCCATGCCCCGGCTGGTCGGTTGAACTGAGTGTAGTAGTGGTAGCAGATGTACGGCACTGGTGACCGTCAGCAAAACGCCCCCACTGGTAGAGGTCGCCGAATGAAGCTGTATCTGTGCTGCTTGTGGCTGCCTGTGAAGCGCCAAGGTTGCGATCCATCCAGGTTCTGCCTGTTATGGGGTTGATTACGTCAACAACGGCAGTTGGGTTTGACGGGTTGCAATGGACGTAGCCGGGGGGGTATGCACCTATGGAGTCAATTGTGATATAGTCATATTTTGTTAGGGTGTCAGCACCACCGGCATTTTTCACAATAAGGGTCACACTGTAGAGGCCGGTTGTTGTGTATATATGTGTTGGATGCTGCATCAGGCTGCTGTCACCATCCCCAAAAAACCATTTCCATGATGTGGGGCTGCCCGTTGACAAATCGAAGAAATACACAGTACCATTGACATAGACAAGGGTATCGCTGACAGAAAAATCTGCAACAGGGGGCGGCACAGGAGGGAGAAACTGAAACGTGTATAGACCAGACTGTAACGGGTCGTCTTCAATGGTATCCACCCCCAATGAAGAAAACCCCATAAACCTCAGATCATCCCCCGGCACCCAGGGAAAGGTCGATTTTCCTTTCCGCATTCCGGAAGGCGCTGGCTGGTGTCCGTTATGAGAGAGCTGGCAGCTACCCTCCCCCGGGTTCAGATTGATCAACTTCTGCACCTGGCGTTGGTCTGCTGATTCAACTACCAACAGGTAATAGGTTTCCCTGCCCGGGGTGAAAGTAAAACTGTGTTCTCCGGCACCCAGCGACCAGCTATAAGTTGCCAGTTCGCGACCCGGCAGATCGAACACCCGTAAGCTTACCGGCGCATCCTGCGGCAGCCACAGCCGGATGGTGGAGGTGTGGGTCACCGGATTGGGATACGCCGGATAGAGAATCATCCGGTTAGTATGATCTGATAATCTGTCCTCAATACCAATTCCATGGTCGAGCACCAAAACGGTATCTGTGCCATAAAGGGTGGTGTCGCCTCCCTGGGTGAGGTTTTCAATGATAACGCTGTCTAAAGGTTGATGGTTACCGTTCACCTCGCCCGTTAAGGTGAGTTGGATGGTGGCTTGCGACATCAGGGTGCCTGCCAACGCAAGCTTCAGCAGGATAAGCAAGGGTAAATGGATTTTGCGCATATCTTTTTCGATTTCTAAGTATGACGTAAAAAAAGAGCAATAGTTAAATCAGGTTTTCTGTTTTTTTTGCAAGTATATATTGCTCAATATCAACTTTTTGTCCAATATCCGCAGAAGGGCATAAAGCCCTATGAGCATCTTGGTGAAAAACGCGGTGTCCTCAACTCGCTAAATTCCAGCAATCTAAACTCACTCAACATCCTAAACTCTCTAAACCTCCTAAAAAAGCACGGATGGGTGCTCCCTGCCATGGCTTCTCTGCTGCGGCAGTTTTTTCTCGCAGAGGCGCAGAGACGCGGAGGATTTTGCGCGAAGAGGCAAGTTCGACATCAATAGCTCTGAATAACTTTTGGTCTGAACTTGTTCGCACACTAAAACTAAACCCCCTAAACATCCTAAACTCCCTAAACCTCCTAAAAAAGCACGGATGAGTGTTTCCCATGGTGAGTTACCCATGGCGTTGTAGCATATGATGTATTAAAAATCATCACCGCAGATCAGCAAATTAATCACTGATTGGTGGTAATGCATAACCAATACAGGCGATTATAAATTTCGCTTCGTTACCTATTGGTACTCAAACCGCACAACGTATCTGAACCCCAGGGTGGAGTAACTTTTTTCGGGATCGACGAACCGTTTGGCCTGCAGGCCGGGGATGTTTTTGCCGAAGTGGTAGCTGTATCTTCTGTCGTACCAGTTGGTGCCTCTGACGAGTCTGCCGTTGGTGTCGTTCAGGTTGTTGAAGTATTGCTCCAGGGCAGCCATGAGCAGCACATCGGGGTCAGTGAAGGTGGCGAGCATCTCTTGCCGGAGGGTAAAGATGGGCAACCATTGTTCGTCATACGAGTCGCTGAGCCATTCCGACACATTGCCACCCATGTCGAAGATGCCACCGGGATCGGCACGATGCAACAGACGGTCTCTGTCGGAGCGGTGGAAGCGGCGGGCTGCCCTGCGGCTGCCGGGAACAGGCCTGGCAGGATGGGTGACCATGTGGTCATCAATCTGAAAAGAGTACCTGGGCACCAACGCATCAGTAAGAGATTCCGCCAAAAGACAACTCCTCAGACTCACATACATTTTCGAATCCACCATGCTGTCGGGTCTTTGGATTTGCTTATCATTTAGTTGCAGATTGGTGATCCACGAACGATCTGCCATCTCATGGTAGAATACAGGATAGAGCTCCGGTTCCCCGTTTCTGTAAGCTGCCGTGGACACCATATCCCATTGCGCTTCATTGGGGAGCTCACACACCACACGGATGCCAAGCCCCCTGCGGTCAAGCTCCCGCTGATACTTTTCTGTTTTCCAGTCAAGGTAGGCCATCACCTGCCAGAAGTTCACCCCCACCACCGGGTAATGATCATAAGCAGGATGCCAGAAGTAGTTCCTTGTGCGGGGCTCCATAAAAGCTATCGGAAAGTCATTTATCCAGGCCGAGGTGTCGGGATAGATGACAACAGGGACTGTTAAGTGGCCGGATGATGGCGAACGGTACACCAACACCTCGGAATCAACCTGCTTCAATCGGAAAAACCGTCTCTCTGGTGGGATGTACAATCCGGCCAGGAGCGAATCGGTCAGTGGGTCTTTCCATAGAATTGGTTCTCTTGAGTTGATTACGAGTGTGTTGATGGTTTCGCCGGTAGAATCGGTCACGGGAACCATCCTGCCATATCGCGTAAGTCCCGCTTCAAATAGCATGGTACGGGCAATGGAGTCTCTTACATAGTGCACAAACTCTCTGTATTCGGCATTGGTCACCAGGTATTTTCTGAAATAGAACGGACTAAGAAAAGGTTCGGGCAGCAGATCCGCCTCCGGGGCCAGAGAGAGCCGGGTTTGCCCCGGCACCACATACACCTGTGATGTGTCGAGATAGAACCTCAACGCGTATGGGATAGGTGTGATCTCAGGATATGTCATCCTTGGAACCACAACCTTTTGACGGGAGAAGAGTCCTCGCCTCTCTGGGAGAGATGCCCTGAACGGGAATAGAAAACACTCCAACGGATTGAAATACACAAAATCTTCCATTCTAATTGCCCAGAACACCTTCTTGTCGAGCTGTTTCAGTGGAGCAACCGTATCGTGCCAGGTGGTTATCCTGAAAGCAGAATCCCGTCTGGCAACACTCGTCCTGAAATGGTCGTTGTGGTGGTAGTCAAACAGGTGATTGTTGAAGATTCTATCGCTTCCGACACGATTCATCGCATAGGAGCGGCGTAAATGCCTGTGCCGGTTTTGTGTAGAATCTTTTGTGGCATCTTGGGCATTTAAAGAGATCGTGCCAGTTTGCAAAGTGACCAGCCACACCATGGCGACCACACAACGGAAAATGATTCGGGTTTTCATGCAGTGAATGGATTGGTAAAAGATGAAACTTAGGCGAATATGAGGATAATATCCTATAACGCAAAATGATATCACATATTATCTATTTGCATTTGAAACAGCTTGCAAACAGAGCTGGCCATTCCCTGTACTTACTTCACCTCCGTGAAACTCCTTTTAACCTCCTGATATTCCTCTGTGCAACAAAAATATCAGTGGCACCAAACCGTTTTACAGAAAACTTCCTCAACCTAAAAAAAAAAAAAAAAAGCACGGATGGGTGCT
>SKPS01000255.1 GCA_007119395.1 Lentimicrobiaceae bacterium | reverse complement strand
TGCAATCCAAAACTTTCATGGAAACACGCGACAGAACGAACAGCATAGATCCATATAACAAGATACGGGTCAGTGTAGTGATCCCAACCTACAACAGAAGGGTGTCGTTGGTACGTTGTCTGGATGCCCTTCAGCAGCAAACCCTGGACAAAAAGCGCTACCAGGTCATTGTGGTGAATGACGGCTCTCCTGATGATACTGCAGCATTTCTTGAAGCATACCAGCGCGATACGCAAATGCACCTGACGGTTGTAAACAAGCAGAACGAAGGTCCCGCCGTGGCCAGAAATACCGGTATTGAGATGGCAGAGGGTGAGTTCGTGGCGTTTCTCGATGATGACTGTATCCCTGACCCAAGATGGCTCGAAGACCTGCTGGAAGAGTTCCCTGATGACCCACAATGTGCCGGACTGGGTGGGTTTATCCATCGGTTGCACGATACGCTCTATGCACAATACATCGATGATGTAACCCCCTTGGCGCACCAGATCAACGACCCCAAACTCAATTTCCTGGTAACAGCCAATGCCATGTACCGGAAGTCGGTGCTGACTGAAATCGGAGGATTTGACACAACCTTCGCCTGGGCAGGTGGAGAGGACCCCGAGCTGTCACTCCGTATCACCAACCTGGGTTACTATCTCGCTGCAACCCAAAAAGCCAAAGTGGCCCATGACCATCGCGACAGCCTGAAGGCCATTTATAAAACCCATATCAACTACGGCAAAGGGATGAAGCTGATCGTAGAAAAACACAAAGAGAACATCAACCTGAAAATGAACATACACAAATACGCCGTTGGTCGATTCATTGAAACGGTAAAGCTCTTTATTAAAAGAAGAAATCTTACATTTGCTAAAAGGTTGAGGTATTTCCTGGCCGACTTATGTGTGCTGTGCGGTTTCTACCGGGGTTATGTAACCTGCCCGAAACCGGTTGATTCATCACGTATTCACTCAAGTGTTAATAGCCTATGAAAAGGTTTCATATCATCGTTTTTGGGTGTTCCAGGAGGGGCCTTGACGCTGCACGGATCAAGAGTTACCTCTCTGCCAACGGGATGGAAGAAGCCGATGAAGCTGCTGATGCCGATCTGATTGTGGTGGTCTCGTGTGGACTGACAGAGGTTGAAACTGCCAAAGTGCAAGCCTGTCTGAAAGAGGCTGGTAAGTGGGATGGCGAGCTGATTCTGTATGGCTGTTTACCCGCCATGGATCCTGATGCCCTCGATGGGATTTTTATGGGCAAAATCATTGTCACCAAAGAGATGGAGAAATTCGATGAAGTGCTTAACCTGCCTGTTAAAATCACTGATATTCCCGATGCAAACAACGCCATGTTGCACTTTGGTGAGGTGAGCAGCCAAAATGGAAACCCGAACATCAATTTAACGCATATCCCCGGAAAAGGTGCAATGAGATGGACCCGGTACCTGAAATGGAAAACCAAGTGGTATCTGCTGCACACCAAATACTCTTTGAAAAAAGCTTTTGAAACCAAAAGCATAGAAAACATCCCCAATGGTATTGGGTTTGACAACACGCTGTTCTCTGTGAGATCATCCACCGGTTGTGCCGGAAATTGCTCATTTTGTGTAATTAAGAAAGCGATAGGCAAGCACAAAAGCAAACCGTTGGATCAGATTGCCGATGAGGTGAAACGTGCCGTGGCACAGCGAATGTATAAGATCAATATCCTCTCAAGCGATACAGGTGCCTATGGCGTCGATTCCAAGTCAAGTTTCCCCGAAATGCTGCATACGATTCTGAATGTCGACAAGCGGGTTAACATTGCATTTGTTCAGGATGTGAACCCTGCATGGTTATGTAAATATGTTGATGAGCTGACAGAATTGGTTAAAACCCGCAGGATCAAAAGCATTCTCTCTCCGATTCAATCAGGCAGTCCGAGGGTGCTCAAGCTGATGAGGCGTTATCACGACATTGAGCGGATGGTTAGTGCGTTTAATCAGCTCAAAGCGGCATATCCCGGGCTGAAGATCCGCACCCAGGTGATCGTGGGATTCCCCACAGAGACCGAGGAGGATTTTCAGGCGACACTTGAACTGATTAAAAGGTGTCGTTTCGATGAAATCGATATCTTTGAATACTACGAAGTGAAAGGATCTGAAGCTGAGAACATCGTTCCTAAAGTGGCTGATCAGGTGAAAAAAGAGCGTTTGGAGAGAATCAAGCAAAGTGTGGACATCCCATACCGCAGTGTTGGTTCGACCCGATTCCGCAAGTACAACCGTTGGTACACAAAATACAACTGATGATTCCTTGAGTCGTGTTTAAGAAAACCCTAATCATCTTGCATCATGAAAAAGAACAGACACTACCCCGAAAAAAGAGGAGGCAAGGCAGCCCAACACCCAAAGGGGCAACCACTGTCCGCATCTAAGGTTCCTCAATTGATATTATGGCTGCACGCTTTGGCGAGTCTGGTGCTGCTTCCGCTGTTCTATTACAGACCTGCGGTGGACCTTACACTGGTGCCAAAATTGATGGTGTTGGCGATTCTCTTGCTGGTCGTGGTGTTGTTTTATCTCTTTTTCGGGAAGGGTGATTTCCGCCCGGGCGAGATGATCCGACTGTGGCCTGCAAAGCTATGGGCCGGGTTTGTGCTGGTTACCATTGTGTCACTGTTCGTTGCCATCAACCCAAAAGAGGGGATGTTTGATGTGTTGAAAGCTGTGTTTGTGTTGATCTACCTGGTGGTTACTGCTGCTTTGATTCCCCGCTCAGGAAACATCCGGCCATTTGCCGTTGCTGCCCTGCTGATGTCTCTGATACTTGCTCTCACAGCGCTCGGACAGTACTTCAGTCATGCGTTCCGGCAAACAGATCTCGACGCATTGTACCAGATCAGAGGGCTCTATTCCCATAAAAACGTAGTGTCACTGATGCTTTTTCTGGCTTTGCCATTGCTAACCTACGCCTTCCTAACCTCTCGGCTCCATTGGAGGCTGTTGATTGGCATCTCTGTCTTTCTCAACGTGATGGTGGTTGTGCTGGCGCAAACACGCTCTGTGTGGCTCGCAATGATTGCTTTTGTATTAGTAAGTGCCTTTTTTGCTGCCTACCATAGGAAGTCCGTTTTCTCTGGTTCAGAACTGCACCTGAAAAGCAGGCTGTATGTGATTGGGTTGATTTTGGTGCTGGCAATCGCTTCGGCCATCTTCATTAACAACTACTCCATCAGCAACCCGCAGTATAAACCGCAACAAACGGTTGCCCACGAAGAGTATCCCGTTGAGCAGGTAGAAAAAATCCACAAACGTGTAGGGTCTGTTTTCGACACATCCTCGCCTAACAGGGTGAAGAGGCTCGCCATATGGGCCAGTACCCTGCAGATGTTTGCTGACCATCCGGTACTGGGAACGGGAGCCGGTAACTGGAAAATCCATGCACCAAACTACTTCCAGCCTGATCCGTCAGAATGGTATTACCACAACTGGAGAAGACCCCACAACGATTTTCTCTGGGCATTGGCTGAAAAGGGGATACCGGGAATGTTGCTCTACCTTGGTTTTTTTGTCTCACTACTCGTGATGGCCTGGAAATTACTGCTAAAGAAGATTCCTGTTCAAAGAAAAATTCTGGTGATTCTGATGATGGCCGGTATCGCCGGTTTTTGTGTTGATGGGCTCTTCGCTTTTCCGTATGAGAGAGTGGATGTTCTCACCTATATGATGTTCTATGCTGCCGTTTTAATGGCAGTGTCTAAGCAAACAACAAGGGGCGAAACGGTTACATCCAGAGAGAGCCCGAAATCAACACTCTATATTATGATTGTTTTGTTAGGCGTCGGTATTTTCCTTACGCAACAGATGATCAGGTCTGAGGTGTACACCAAGCATGCACACCATGCCTTGCTGTCCGGTCATTGGGAAGACGTGGTTGCTGCGATTGACAAAGGGAATAACAGGGTGGCTTCATTAACCCCTACCAACAATGCATTAGACTGGTACAGGGGCAATGCCAATATGCAGATGGAGAGATACCGTGAGGCCATTGATGATTTTAAGCACGCCTTGGAGCAGAACCCGTTCTCTGTTCCGGCCATCAATGACCTGGCATCGGTTTATTTTATGATCGAGGACTATGAGAGGGCCGCGGAGTTATTTAAGGAGGGTATCAGATTGTACCCGCGTAACCAGACCGCATTGAGAGGCTTAGGGATGATCTATGTTCAACAGGGGAGGTACCGTGAGGCGCTCGATTTATATTACTATTCCAAGACAGATCAATACGAGCCCCAACTGGAGGCGTTGATTCAGCAAGCCCACCAGTTAAAGTGGGGACCCGGTGACTGATATTCAAGGAATTGGGAGTCTTTTGATGTTTGCGGTTTTACTGGTGTGTGAGCAGATCTGATGGTACGGACATCATTTGGGCCAACTGAAGCAATCCCGATTCGAGGGAAGTGGAGTGTTTCCAGCCAAGGACTTGGTGTGCCCTCTCTGTACATCCATAGAACTTCCCCACATCATAATCCCGTGATGGTGCCCTGACAATGGTGGCATCGCTGTTTAACAGTTTGATGGTTAGCTCTGCCAACTCACGCAAAGTGGTGGGCCTCCCCGCCACCAGGTGAACAGGAGAGAGACTCTCCCCTTTGTTTATAAGGTGCTCCACTGTGAAAAGGATCCCTCGGATCACGTCCGGTAAAAAGGTGAAGTCAAACGTGTTTTCATCTCCATCAACCCGCAGAGTGCCCGAGTACAAAGCCGCGCTCACAAACGCCGGAATCACTCTGTCGGTATGATCATTGATACCCCCAAAAACATTGGAAAACCGTAAAACCGCTGACAGCAAACCGTGCTCTCTCCGACACTCCTCAACCAACTTCTCGCTCTGCACTTTTGATTCACCATAGATGTTGATGGGCGCCATAGGGAAATCCTCTCTGACCGGTAGCTTCTCAGCATTGCCGTACACTTCGCGGCTGCTGGCAAAGATCAACCAAGGAGTTCGCTCTTGGGCTATGATCCCTTTCAGAACATTGGTGATTCCATTCACATTCACATCCCAACACCTTTCCGGATCCCTCTCCCCATCTATTACCCTGCTAACAGCCGCCAGATGAATGACTCCGCAACAACCCCGAAGTGATCGCTCTACATCAGACTCGTTCCGCACATCTCCCCGTTCAGCGCCTTTACCTCTGATGTCTAATCCCCGGACCTCAAAACCACGATGCAGTAATGCCTTCCTTAAACCTGTGCCTATCAGACCAGATACTCCGGTAATCAATATCGTATTTTTTTTCACCTCTTCTTTCAATGTTGAGATTGGTCATAATTCATGAAAAATAGATGCTTCTAAATATTTATCGTTTTGGAAACTCTGCCCATTGCTGGTTACTTATTGCGCAATCAAGAGGCCGGGGCAGAAGCTCGTTTTTCAGATGACAAATATATATATATTTTTTCCTATGAGGCTGGTTATACATCAATGAATAATCCATAACTTTATTAATTTTGTCAAGAAGTAAGTTGCTTCAATACTTAATTGCTATATCT
>SKPS01000128.1 GCA_007119395.1 Lentimicrobiaceae bacterium | reverse complement strand
GAACTACCATCCGGTGTACGGGTTGTCGTTGCAGATAGCCGATATAGACCCCTCTTTCACTGTGGGTGAGATGGCGCTGGAGCGAACCCGTACGATAGAGCGGTTAAAGCGGGAGGGGTTATGGGACAGAAACCGCTCCCTCTCTCTGCCTCCGCTGCCACAACGCCTTGCCGTGATCAGTGTTGAAACATCCAAAGGGTACCACGATTTCCGGAATATCCTCGACAACAACTCATGGGGATATGCCTTTTTTCACTTGCTTTTTCCCGCGCTGCTGCAAGGCGACAAAGCGGTTGCCTCGATTGGAAACCAACTCGATTTAATTGCCACCGCACAACACCATTTCGATGCTGTGTTAATCATTCGTGGCGGTGGTGGTGATGTGGGATTAAGCTGTTTTGATCACTACGACCTGGCCTCCCGGGTGGCAAAGTTTCCGTTGCCGGTCATCTCCGGAATTGGCCACTCCACCAACGAAACAGTAGTGGAGATGGTGAGCCATACCAACAGCATCACTCCTACAGACCTGGCATACGAACTCATACAGCATTTTCACAACTTCTCTGTTAAGACAGAAAATTTGGCTGAAAGACTCAATGAGCTGGTCACACACCTTGTGGCCCAGGAGCGCCGTCGTGTCGATGAGAGCTCTATGCGGGTGGTATCGGGTGCCCGACTCTTCACCGAGAGAAACAAAGCGCTCCTCAACAGGCTTGCTGCCCAGGCAGGTATCACCCCGATGCAACGCATACGGGAAGGGATGCGCATGTTGAATATATTGAAAGAGAAACTCGTGCAACTCCCTGCACAACGGATTCGTCGCAGCGAAGAACGACTCGGGATGTACCAGAGACATGTACAACTCCTCCATCCCAACAACGTACTGCAGAGAGGTTACAGCATTGTCAGAGCGGATGGCAAAGCATTGCGGGATGCATCCACGGTGAAACAGGGCGATGAGCTGGAGATCACCCTGCACAATGGATCCATTAAAGCAGAAGTCACACATACAGAAGATACACCATGAGCAAAGAGAAAAAGTTGAATTATCAGGAGGCCATGACGGAGCTGGAGTCGATTGTTCGTGAAATCGAGCGGGAGTCGATCCCTGTGGATGAGCTGGCAGAAAAAGTGAAAAGGGCTTCAGAACTGATAGCGATCTGCCGCCAGCGGCTGAAGACCACCGAAGCCGATGTGCAGAAGATCCTTAAAGAGATCAACGAAGAGGAGTAGATAGAGGGTGATAACCCTTTTGGCCGGGGTGAAACCGGTTTCTTCTCAACCACTAATTCCAAGGTGCACTATGACACGATTATGCCGGCTTGCGCTCTTGTTGCTTATACTGATTCCTGCCTCACTGTTGGCACGTTCGGGGGAAGCCATTCAGGTGCTGAACCAGGGATGGAGGCTCCACCTGCACGACGGCACCACCATACCCGCCACTATGCCCGGATGTGTCTACACAGACCTGTTCAACGCCGGAATCATACCCGATCCCTTTTACGGTACCAACGAACACCTCGTGAAGTGGGTGTCAGACTCAACCTGGAAATACTCACTGGAGTTCAGCGTTTCACAACGATTCACATCAAAAGAACGACTGGAACTGGTTTTTAAAAGCATTGATACATACGCCTTCATTACATTGAACGGCCGTTTCCTCTTCTCCTCCCGCAACCAGTTCATGGAATACAGGTTTCCCATCACGGAAGAGCATATCAAGGAGATCAATTTGTTGGAGGTGCATTTTTCGCCACCTGTTTTGGTCTCAGACTCTTTAGAGCAGGCCTTCGGCCTCTCTTTGCCTGAAGACAGCAGGGTGTTCACCCGCAAAGGGCAGTGGCAGTACGGTTGGGACTGGGCACCGGCGCTACCTTCCATGGGGCTTGCCGGTGATGTGCTACTGGTAGGCTACGATCAGGTGAGGATTATGGATGTGCACATCAGTCAACAGTTTAATGGGGAGGCGCTGAAAAGCATCAGTGCAGACTTCCTTCTCTTCTCTACTGGATCATACCCTCTTAATTTGTCGATTGCAAGCCCTGACATTGTGCCGGCCGATACCCTGGTCATGACACAGATGGGCATCAACAGGTTTTCCCTTTCGTTCGATTTAAAAGACACCGTCAGGTACTGGTGGCCGGCAGGGTATGGTGACCAGAACCTGTATGAGTTTTTTGTGCAGGTGATGAGCGAGCAGCAGATTCTGCTGGCCGAGCGGCGTGTGATCACAGGCATCCGAAAGAGTGAGCTGGTGCGGGAGCCGGATGAAAAAGGGGAGTCGTTTTATCTACGCATCAACGGTGTGCCCATCTTTGCAAAAGGTGCCAACTGGGTGCCCCCTGACCATTTCCCGGCACGTGCCACCGACGAGAAGTACCGCCGGCTGATCAAGGAGGCCCGGTTTGCCGGCATGAACATGCTCCGCGTGTGGGGTGGGGGAGTGTACGAAAGGGATCTTTTCTACAGATTGTGCGACAGCGCCGGTATCATGGTGTGGCAGGACTTTATGTTCGCTTGTGGGATGTATCCCGACAATGACGGTTTTCTGGTCAGCGTAATGGCAGAGGTAGAAGTCCAGGTGACCCGTCTTCGGAACCACCCTTCCATTGTGCTGTTTTGCGGCAACAACGAGGTGAGCGAGGGGTGGCACCGCTGGGGTTGGTCTGACAGGTATCACTACGACGATTCTGTTAAAGTGGCCCTGGCGTATAAAATAATCTTTCATTTGCTTTTGCCCACGATGCTTGCAGAACTTGATCCTGATATGCCCTATATCCACACTTCGCCGTTGCTGGGTAGGGGAGACCCCGACCACGTAAACCGGGGCAGCGCCCACTACTGGGGGGTGTGGCACGACGGAGAGCCGTTCAGTATGTTCCGCGAAAAAGTTCCACGCTTCATGAGCGAATTCGGCTTTCAGGCTTATCCACCCATGGCATCGCTCCGAGAGTTCATCCCGCAGGATCAAATGCACCGTGGATCCCCATCTATGGCAACACATCAAAAACACACAAGAGGCGACAAGCTGATCTTGCAATATATGAATGAGTGGTTCCCAGAACCGGAATCGTTTGAACAGTTCGTCCTATTCAGCCAGATGCTCCAGGCCGAAGGAGTCGGCATAGGAATCCTCGCACACCGCGAAGCAAAACCATGGTGCATGGGATCACTCTTATGGCAGTTCAATGACACATGGCCTGCCATCTCGTGGTCCTCAGTAGACTACTACGGTCGACGGAAGGCGCTGCACTACAAAGTAAAAGAGTTGTTTAACCCAACCCTGGCTGCCATCAATGTCAACACCCACTCCTTTGAAATGGTTTACATCAACGACAACCCTTCCATCGATACCGTTTCCGTGGATGTTACGGTTATGACACATGATGGAACCGTACTTTTTCATCACCGGGAATTAACCAGTACTCCCACTACCCAAAACCGCAGATGGGAATGGCCACTCCCGCTGACAGAGGGCGTTGCACTGAGTGACCTCCTGTTTGTTGCAAGGGTCCTGCACGGACGGGATACCCTTTCAAACAGCGTGACGCTCCCGGTGAAACCGAAACACCTCCCTCTGTCCAATACGCAGATCAACCACCAGGTTTTCACAAACGATGAAGGCACCACCATAAAAATTTGGACTGATGCATTTGTGTACGGCGTAGTGCTCGAAACGGCTGACGGAGATGCTCCGTTTTCAGACAATTTCTTTCACCTGTTACCGGGTGAAACCAAAACCGTTCACACATCCGCACGCCTTCTGCATAAGGACCTGAGGATCTATTCGGTATTGCCCTAAGCAGGTTTCAAAAAACAGACACATCAACAAAAAAAAAGAAAAAGCCCACACCCTTTTTTCTGGATGTGGGCCGTATCAATCTAATGATCTCTTAAACGCTATTCGGTAAACGACAGGATGGCCTGTTTGATTCTGTCGCACGCTTCGTTCAGCTCTTCATCGGTAATAACCAGAGGGGGAGCAAAGCGGATGATATGGCCATGTGTGGGTTTGGCAAGCACACCCAGTTCAGCCATTTTCACACACACATCCCAGGCCTCTTTGCCTTTGTGCGGCTTAATCACGACAGCATTGAGAAGTCCTTTTCCACGGACGAGCTCAACCATTGGAGAGTCGATATCACGCATTTTCTGACGGAAGATTTCACCCAGGCGGGTAGCTCTCTCGTCAAGCTTCTCCTCTTTAACCACTTCCAGAGCAGCCAGTGCCACACGTGCCGCCAGCGGGTTTCCACCAAAGGTGGATCCGTGCTGCCCGGGTTTGATGGTGAGCATAATCTCATCATCAGCCAATACCGCACTTACAGGCATGGCGCCACCCGATAACGCTTTACCCAAAATCAGAATGTCAGGACGAACCCCTTCATGGTCACAAGCAAGCATCTTACCCGTACGGGCAATACCTGTCTGTACCTCATCGGCAATAAACAACACATTGTGCTTTTTGCAAAGGTCATATGCCTTCTTCAGATAGCCATCTTCAGGAACATATACGCCAGCTTCACCCTGGATGGGCTCCACTAAAAAGCCGGCTACATTCGGATCTTTTAACTCACGCTCAAGGGCTGAAAGATCGTTGTAAGGAATCTTTACGAAACCAGGTGTGTAGGGACCATAATCGGTGTATGCATCAGGATCACTCGACATAGAGATAATGGTAATGGTGCGACCGTGAAAGTTGTTCTCACATACCACAATCTTCGCCTGATCTTTGGCTATCCCCTTTTTCAGATAGCCCCACTTACGGCACAACTTCAGTGCGGTCTCATCCGCCTCTGCACCGGTGTTCATCGCCAACACCTTGTCGTATCCGAAAAACTCAGTGATGTATTTCTCAAATACACCCAGTACATCATTATAAAATGCACGCGATGTGAGGGTCAGACGCTCTGCCTGGTCCTTCATGGTGTCAACAATCTTCGGATGACAGTGTCCTTGGTTTACTGCTGAATAGGCCGAAAGGAAATCGTAGTACTCTTTTCCCTCTGCATCCCATACACGGGCTCCACGACCTTTTGATAACACGACCGGCAATGGATGATAGTTGTGCGCACCGTACTTGTCTTCAAGTGCAATGGCTTCTTTAGATGAAATTCTTTGAAACATAACTGCTTTGATTGTATAGTTAGTAATTGAATGAATGTTATTTCAAAACCCGACAAAGGTATGCATTTTCATCGAATACCCACCCGAAGGCGCCGTTTCGATTTTATCAGGTTTTAGGTTGATATTCGTCTGAAAGAGGATCAACGGATCGATGTACAGATGGGTATACTTGTTATTGTCTCTCCAATGACAAGACTGGTGAGACAGTTGTTTGCAGCACGGACATATCAATGAAAATATTGATGATTTAGGTGGCTAACGTCGTTGATTCCAGCACCAGGTTGGTCATTTCATCGGTTACGGCAAAATCGTAATCGGGGTATTCATAGATCGGGAGACGGGGCTCTGTTTCTCCCACTGAGTAACCCCAGATGCTGTCGTATTCGCGGATATCTTCACCTATTT
>SKPS01000060.1 GCA_007119395.1 Lentimicrobiaceae bacterium | reverse complement strand
CATAGAAGTGAAGCCAAAGGGCGTGCACCCCTTCAGCACTTTCTACAGGAAAGGTTAGCTCGTGCCAACGGCCATCTTCTGCCGGCTTTATTTCAATCAAAGCCAGCCTTTTGTGCCAGGGTTTGTCGAGAGAAACCACCATACGGCCACCCTTGCTGCCCGGCTTTACCCTGATGGTAATACTTTCAACCCCCTCTCCAAAATCCAGGTATTTGTAGGCCGCCTTATCGCCACTTTTTATTTTGAAAAGTCCTTCTTCATGCGGACCGTGCTGCTCAATACGCACATTTCCGTTAAGAATGCACGACCATTCTGCCTGAATGGTTCTTCGGGCGTCAATGGGACCACCTGCACCTTGCGAGGTCATCTCCACTTCGGGAATGGATCCATCTTCCAGAATCTGGATGGGCTCAACCGCAGCCTTGCGCATTTTGTTGCAGCCATGGGTTGACCGGTGGTAAAACACATACCACTGGCCGTTAAATTCGGCAATGGAACCGTGGTTGTTCCAGTTGCGGGGATTGCAGTGGTTGTTGTCGACAATAACACCGCCGTAGGTATATGGTCCCCATGGAGTTGGTGCAGTGGCGTAACCAATGGCCGTGGGGATATCTCCACGGCTTATGTCGGCATACACCAGGTAGTACACACCATTGATTTTAGCCATGAAAGCACCCTCATGGAAGGAGTGTTCGCTTTCGGTTAAGATGCTGTCGCGGATGGAGCTCTTGTCCAGCTCCTTCATGTTGGGTTTGAGTTTCGCCATTTTCAGGGTAAACTGCCCCCAGAAATAATAGGCTTGTCCATCATCATCAATAAAAACTCCCGGGTCAATTTCATTCCATGGCCCAACATCAACAGGCTCTCCTCCGGTAAAGGGGCCGGTGGGACCGGTTGAAGTGGCTACTCCCTGTGCATGTTCGCGGTCGGGCTGGCAGTAATAGAGGTAATAAATGCCGTCTTTATAAGCTGCCGAAGGTGCAAACAAAAGGTTGTCGTTGTAAGGAACTTCGTCGCCTTCGCCCGCCGAGCTGAACACATTTTTAACCAGTTGCCAGTTGATCATATCATCGGTAACCAGCATGTGGTACCGTCGTGAGCAATACCAATGGCAGCTTTCATCGGCCGAGCCGTAAATATGGAGCTTTCCGTCTTTCCAGACCCGTGCTGTGGGGTCGGCAATATAAACACCCGGTGGTGAAATGGGGTTTTGAGAAAAGATTAACTGCGCCAGCAGAGTCAAAAAGAGAGTATAGAAAATTCTTTGCATGGTTTTTATCCATTAAACATGAGCAATGGCTTCGACTTCGATCAGCGCATCAAGGGGTTCATGCCTGATCGTTGTAGCATTCAATATTTCCTTTGTGCTTGTTCTCATTTTTGTCCACAATATATTTGGTGATGCTTTCCACCTTTTCAATAAACTCCATTTTTGAAGGGAAAAAGCACTGAATATCTTTTGGCAACTCCTTGCGTAGCGAATAGGTGGCAACTCCAATGGGTTTATTGATGTCTTGCAGCGAAAACTCAACCGTTGTCCTGTCCTTTGATTTACAGATAATAATCCCTATTGAATTATTCTCATGGGGTTTCTTTACATGCTTATTGAGTGATGTCAGGTAAAAGTTCATTTTTCCCGCGAATTCGGGATTAAACTCATCAATTTTCAGATCAATTGCAACAAGGCATTGCAACTCCCTGTGAAACAACAACAGATCAACTTCGTAAACCTTGCTGCTAATTTTTAGCGGATACTGGTTCCCGATAAATGAAAAATCACCCCCCAATTCGATGAGAAAATTCCGGATGTTGGTCAGGATGGCTTGTTCAAGTTGGGCTTCGGTATGTGGCTCTGAAAGGTTCAGAAAATCAAAAGTATAATCATCCTTTACAATTGCCTCGGTGTTTATGTCGGGCGGCGCCTTCAGGGTTGTTTTGAAATTGGTTTGACCCAGCAGGGTTTTTTGATAATGCCCCGATTCTATGGCCGTGATCAATAAGCTTTTCGACCACTGATTTTCTCTGGTAACATTGATGTAAAAAAAGCGCTCGTGCTCATCCTTACATTTCTCGAGAATGATGATATTGTGCGTCCAGGGAATTTCTGCAACCAGTGGTTGCAGAATTAGCTTACTGTCAGAATACTGTTCATATAGGTTGCGCATATACCATAGGTTGCGGGCCGAAAACCCATCTGTTCCAACAAACTCCTTCTGCAAATCGGCAGCCAGCAGCTCCACCACGCTTTTGCCCCAGCCATATTGCTGCTGCCGTTCGCATATTGTTTTGCCGATGTTCCAGTAAAGGGTGATTTTCTCTTTATTCACCACCTGAAGCGCACGGTAACGGGCTTCCCTTATCTGCCGCTTGATATCGGCAAAGAAGTCGATATAAGATTTGTCTATTGTTGCCATTCGCCAAAAATATTCAATTTTCCTGTGAACCTGAATCTCATCCCTTTTAATCACCACTCTCGTTTTCACCATTCACTTTTTGAACCGGTACTTTGGGCATGAATTCGATATCTTCAAATCTCCAGTCACCATTGCTGTTGATATGCAGCAGTAACGACTGGTAAGGCTTAAAATCGAGCCATAGGGGTATGGAGTGGCCGTTGAAGTGGATGGTTACGTTTTGTGTTATTGTCTCTTCCTGAAGCGATTGGCCGTAGGCAAGCGGATATTTCAGGGCTTTGTTGGTTGGATTGGAAAAGAAGATTTTCAGCTCGTTATTGGAGGTTCGAGCCCAAAATTCGGGCAGATTCTCCCCCTCCACCAATGGCTTGCTCCGGTGTGTGCCGGCAAATTCATGGTGGACATTATCCAGCTGCAACAGTTGCGCAAGCACCTCATTAAACTGCTCACGCTGTATTTTACCCGCCTGTGCCGGGGAGTTTTTCAGAAAGACCGGAAGGCCTTCGCGCGCCACACGATAAATTGCCTCAAGCGATTCAAGGTCGAGGAAGGATACATCTACATAAAGGGCTTCAAAAACCATATCGTTTACCTGCATCGTTCCGTTGAGTATTTTGGCCCGATTCAGGAAATATGCATTGATCCACAGGGGGTGATAGCCCTCCAGTTCCTCAGGAAAATATTCATAACGCATCTCATACGCCCCCCACGACCAGGGCATTTGCAGCTCTTTGGGCAGTATGCCGGCGATCCAGGCATCTTCCAGAGGGAGATATACGGCAATATCTGAGTAGGTCCGCCCAAAGCGCATGGCATTGGAAACTGTGGTAAGGTATGCATTGAAAGGGATCAGTTCTTCGGTCAGGTTGCCTCTTTCGCCCACATGGACCGTGGCATAAAAATATATGGTGTCAACACCGATGGGGTTAAAGGGGGTACCGTGCCATACATGCAGGTTAACGCCATTGGCAAAGAGAGCATCCGCCACCATTTTCAGGTCGGCGGTTTGCTCTTCGAACATGTGCTCGCGGGGCCAGCCATAGAGGCAGGTAAAGCTTTCGGAGCTCACCAGGGGCTTGCCGCTCAGGGCTGCTGCCGAAGCCACGATGTTGGAAAAGTTGGGTTCATACAGCATTGCCTCAGTCTCAGGCACATCGATCACCGCGTATGCCCGGATCAGATCGGTGGGTGAGCCCATAACCTGTGCACGGGTGATGCCCCCCAACCTGCGGGTCTCTTCATGCCAGGGGATAAAAAAACCGTTGAGAACCAGGTCGGCCACCAGCTTCATGTAATCGTAGCGTGGCATGGCGTTTTCTGCTTCATAAATATTATCCATGAAGGGAATAATGTCGTAACCGAAGTGGTTTTCAAACTTTTTTTCAAAACCCGGACTCCAGAGTTTCCAGGTATGCACCTCCCATGAGTCACAGAACAACGCCGACTGGCCTCCTTTCATGGCAGGTTCAAATGCCGGGCTCATCACTTCGGCATACCGCCTGAAAGCTTCGCTGCACATGTGGTTGAGCACATTGCCTGTGTCGGGATGCGTCCATGAGAGTCTCAAAGGTTGCTTGTAGAGGGTGTCGCCATACTTCATGGTTCGGTCATCATCACTTACAAAGGTTCCTCCAAACGGCCATAGGGTGCCGTAGGTAAAATCGCAGCCCAAACCCAGGCTGTCGGCGCAATGTTTTGCATACACTACCATTTGCTGCCACTCCTCACCCAGCCATTCAAAGCGCTCCCCTTCAGGATCGCGGTTTACCGGATAGATAAATGAGATCTCTACCCCACCAAAGCCCTGATCCCTGATCCAGATAAGCTGGTTCCTGATATCATCTTCGGTAAACTTCATGGCGTGCCACCACCAGCGGGTATAGGGGCGGCCATCCTGATAGGCGCTGATTTTGAAATCATCATCGTGCCCATAAGCACATTGACCGGCCTTGAATGCAATCAGAAGAATGAGCGTCAGTATTTTATTCATCCATTTTGTTTTGTTGCCGTCAATAAATAATCACCTTTCGTTGTATCGAGAATTGCTCACCGCTAAGGCGTAATATATATGTTCCCTGAGAAAACTTGCTTACATTTATCTCTTTGGTATTCTTCTCTTTCAGAACAACCTGCCCGTAGATGTTTATTAATTCTATTTGAAACTCTGTTTCAGTAGTTTGTATATTGATTTTCTCATTCGCCGGATTAGGAAAAATGGTTACATCTTCTGTGGTGGGAGGCTCTTCAATGTCCTTTTCATGGTTAGATGCTCCGGGGGTAGGCGTGTTAAAGAATTTCCAATCGCTGTGCCCGTCTTTTATTCTACCGTAAGAAACATCTCTTACTTGTTGTCCGAAAGTAATGGAATCTATAATTGTTACACCATCAGGATGCATTAATCCTACGGCCTCGCCTGATGCACTTAGCCTGAATGAGGTATGTAAAGGCCCCAGATGTGGTTCTCCGTCTGCCCAAATAAGCAAGAACCCTCCTGCAGGTATTATTGTCTCAGGATAGCCCACCGGTATTTGGTATTTATAGAAATTGGAGAGATTGTCGGTGATAAAATAACCCGCCAAATCAATATCCTGATTAGTTGAGTTGTAAATCTCAATCCAGTCTTCATACTTGCCGAATTCTGTAGCAATCGTATTCCCATTCGAAGCCATAAATTCATTTATATACAATCCTCCAATATTTGAGAATACAAAGAAATAATAGTCGTTTTCTGCCTTTCGAGGATTTAATACAATAGCCTCATTATTTTCAGCTAAAAAATAGAATTTCACTATACTCCCTGAATTTGGTTTTGGCAAAGCTACCGTATAGATGTTATCTCCTGCACTGATATCTCCATGGGTTCCATCATCATACATTTTCAGACTAACAAAATGATTGTCAAAGCTATAACGTAAACTAACCCGGGTCGCATTATTGGCCTCTACAGCTGCATATATCGTTTCATTATCTTCGAAAAGCTCCACATTTAATATTTCAGGGGGTGTTTTCATTATCTCGGGGTGGGACATCAGAAAACTCTTCCTATTTATCACTGAGGGCATTATTCCTCCTGTATGTATGATTCCGGGAATATGATAAACATTTTCAACATTATGATT
>SKPS01000250.1 GCA_007119395.1 Lentimicrobiaceae bacterium | reverse complement strand
GGTATCCGCCGCCTCCGCCGCGGTTGAATCCACCACCGCCGCGGTTTCCACCACCGAAGTTACTTCTCCGGTTGTCTCTTCTGTCTTCGCTTTCGTTGACTACGATGGTGCGACCATCTACTTCCGCACCGTGAAGTTCCGAAATAGCCTTGCGTGCCTCATCCTCAACGGGCATCTCAACAAAACCAAATCCCTTGCTTCTTCCTGAAAACCTGTCGGTAATAATTTTCACTGATGAAACTTCACCATACTCTTCAAAGAAGCCACGTAATTCGTCTTCCCTTAAACTGAACGGAAGACTTCCACAAAAAATGTTCATAAAAATCAATTAGTTAATTTATGTATCGGCAAATATACACCATTTATTTAAAAAACAAACTATCTAACCAAAAAAAATCACTATTCGTTGATGTTTTTTTAATAAAGATAATTTATATTGCTGAATATTAGTGCAATATATTGTTCATACAACCTGCATGAAGTATACAATAAATACTATTTCATCTCGTAAGAGATGCAAATATATGGTACTTTTGCTGCTTCGCTAACAACAAAAACGAATCGAGCGTCTTGAACAGAGAGATCAATAAGTCAAAAAACAGGCTTCCAAAACACCGCTTGGTGATGTTGGTGCGGATGAGGGTGTTATGCTTGTTGCTGATCTGTGTTGCACCTTACCAGGTGGTCTTTTCTATGGACCACTCCCAAAGGAGCGTATCTGCCAAGGGCACCTCGTCTGATCCCGGGATTGTGATTGATGGCAGGTCGGACGAAGCGGTTTGGGCCGATGCCACGGTGACAACCGGTTTTACTGTATACGATCCGGGGTTTGGTGATGCAGCACGACAGCAGACGGCTGCCAGGTTTGTATATTGTAGTTATGGCCTCTACATTGGGTTGGAGATGTTCGATTCAGCACCCGACAGCATTTTTACTGACTTAAGTGTTCGTGATGATATGGGGAATGCCGACTGGGCCGGAATAATTCTTTCACCATCCAACGATGGACAAAACGGGTTCAGGTTTCAGGTGACGGCTGCAGGGGTTCAGTACGATGCAAAAATCGTAAATGACCGGAATGATGTCTCATGGGATGCGGTGTGGTTCAGTGCTGTTTCGATCACTGAGACCGGTTGGGTTGCTGAAATACTGATTCCATGGTCGGCCATACGGTTTGATAACACACCGGATCAACATTGGGATATGAACCTGATCAGAGAGGTAAGGCGATTCAGGGAGCAATCGACCTGGAATCCTGTCAACAGGCAGAAGCATGGCTTTTTAACGCAAAGTGGTAAGTTGACCGGGCTAAAAGGGTTGCAGACTCCCGTCAGGCTCACCCTGCTTCCCTATGCGTCAGGGTATCTTCAGAGAGTAACCGGACAGGATGCCACTGGCTACACCTTTCGGGCAGGGATGGATGTGAAGTATGGGATTAAGAACAACTATACTTTAGACATCACCCTGATTCCCGATTTTGGTCAGGTGCAATCGGATGAAGAGGTGTATAATTTTTCGCCGGATGAGATACGCTATCAGGAGAACAGGCCCTTTTTTACTGAGGGGACTGAGCTTTTCGACAAGTCGGGGTTGTTTTACACCCGCCGTATCGGACAGCAGCCTGTATACCATCGTCGTGCCAATGATTCTCTGCACAAAGGTGAAGTGATCAAGTCAAACCCATATGAGTCGAGATTGTTGAATGCCAGTAAATTTTCCGGCAGAAACAGCAGAGGGTTTGCTGTAGGCATTTTCAATGCCGTTACAGGCCCTGTATATGCAGTGCTTGAAGACACAGCCACCGGTATGCAGCGTGAAATATCCACGCAACCCTTAACAAACTACTCAATGGTAGTGCTGGATCAGACCATCAGAAACAACAGCCATATCCATTTTGCCAACACCAATTTGATCAGGAGGGGTTTTGTTGCCAATGTGTCGGCTGCCTCTTTTGAGCTGAAAGATGCCACGCAGCGTTTTTCCGTCTCGGGGAGTACAGGAATAAGTCGCCGCAGCTTTTCAGAGAAAGAGGCTCCATTGGATGGTTACCGATACGGTGTATCAGCAGGAAAAATCAGTGGTAATCTCCGGTGGCGTGTTTCGCACAATGTGATTGGTTCGGGGTATGATCCCAACGACATGGGTTATCTGGCACGCAATAACCGGGCAGATCTGCGGGGGGAGGTGGGATACCACCAATTCACACCCATCAGAAATATGCTCAACTACTCTACGGTGTTGTCGGCCAACTACAACATGCTGCATGAAGACTTCCGGTTCACAGACCTACAGCTGAACCTGAGGGCTTCCACCACCTACAGGAACCGCTTGTCAGTGGGTTCCATCCTGGAGGTGATTCCAACCCAACAACACGACTATTACGAGGCCCGCATTCCGGGCAGGGTTTTTCATAAGCCCGGGCACACCTCTGCCCGTGTATGGTTCTCCCCCGATTACCGGAAACGGTTCCTGGCCGATGTAAACCTGATTGGCTGGAGAACACACGATACGCTGCAACAAGGCTATACAGTGAGTGTGTCACCCAGAATCAGGCTCAACACCCGGTCACTCATCATCATGCAGGCACAATTAAACCGTGAAACACCTTCCAAAGGGTTTGTTTCACATGAACTGCTCAACGACTCTGCCGTGGTTCTCTTCGGTGAGCGTGATATCAGCAACCTGACCCTCAGCATGACAGGAAACTATATTGTCAGCCCAACAAGCGCTTTCTCGCTGCGGATCAGACACTACTGGGTAACCACACTGTTTAGCCAGTTCTTTCTGCTCAACGAATCGGGAGGGCTTAACCCCATCGACTATTCTGTTAACCGAGATTTCTCAGTGAATTTTTTCACTGTTGATTTTGAGTATTCATGGAATTTTGCCCCGGGCAGCTTTCTGCACCTGGTATATAAAAATTCACTCAACAACCACACCCATAACATTCACAGCAGTTATTTAAGGAACTGGGAGGATCTTCTTGATTTTCCAGCATTAAACAGTATCTCTCTCAGGTTGATCTATCATATTGATTACGAAACGACCCGACGGAGACTAAAACCACAAGCAACATGATAAAGACACAAGACATTCACAAATCGTATGGCTCATTAGAGGTTCTCAAGGGGATAGAGATGGAGATTGCACCTGGTGAGATTGTGACCATTGTAGGAGCATCGGGAGCCGGCAAGACCACTTTGTTACAGATCGTAGGCACGCTTGACAAAGCGGATCGTGGGGAGGTGTGGATCAACGGTAAATCAACGAGCGGATTACGTGATCGGGAGTTGGCTCGTTTCAGGAACAGGGAGGTGGGTTTTGTCTTTCAGTTTCACCACCTGTTACCGGAGTTCACTGCATTGGAGAATGTGTGCATGCCAGCGTTGATAAGGGGTGACAGCAGGCAGCGAGCCACTTCCAAGGCCATGGAGCTGTTAACATTTATGGGGTTGGAAGCGAGAATTGATCACAAGCCTTCAGAGCTGTCGGGCGGTGAAGCGCAGCGGGTGGCCGTTGCCAGGGCATTGGTAAACAACCCATCGGTTGTACTGGCAGATGAACCGTCGGGGAACCTCGATTCAAAAATGGCGGCCGAATTGCATAACCTGTTTTTCGATTTGCGGAAAGAGTATGGACACACCATCGTGATCGTTACCCACAACATGGAGCTTGCCAAGATGTCTGACCGGCAAGTGCTGATGCGTGATGGCATCATCGTGAATACAGAAATAGCTTAACCATTCAGGTGTACAATACAAAAAAGGCTGCATCACACGGATGCAGCCTCCAACAGCACTTTCCTTCTTCAACTCAACAGGGTTCTATTTTACTTTCTCTACCAACTCCCTGAATGCATCGGGCTGGTTCATGGCCAAATCGGCCAACACCTTCCGGTCGATGTCAATATTGCTGGCAGTGAGTTTTCCCATAAATGCACTGTACGAAAGACCATGCAGACGGGCAGCAGCATTGATACGCTGTATCCACAATGCTCTGAAATTCCGCTTTTTGGTCTTCCTGTCACGGTAAGCGTACAACAACCCCTTTTCATCGGCATTCTTTGCTACCGTCCATACGTTCTTTCTTCTTCCAAACTGGCCTTTCACACGCTGGAGAATCTTTTTTCTCCTGGCCTTTGATGCTGCGTGATTTACTGATCTCGGCATACGTTTCTTTCATTTCACTGCAGCGGCTTGAATGTTTCGCAAGCTCTTAGGTGCTAACAGTAAGTTTAACATTTAATTACTTCAGGAGCATTCTTTTTACATTGGCCGCATCGGCGCTGTCAACTATTGTAAAATAGCCAAGATTGCGCTTCCTCTTTTTTGACTTCTTCGTCAAAATGTGGCTTTTGTAGGCATGCTTCCTCTTCACCAAACCTGTTCCAGTAAAAGAGAATCTCTTCTTTGCACTGGATTTCGACTTCATTTTAGGCATTCGTATTATTGTTTAATTATAGTGGGTTTTACTTGGGTGCAATGATCATGATCATTCGTTTTCCTTCCAATTTCGGCATCTGCTCAAGCTTTCCAAAATCTTCAAGCTCTTGTGCAAATTTCAGCAAGATCACTTCGCCTTTCTCTTTGTAGATAATGCTTCTTCCTTTGAAGAAGACATCCACTTTCACTTTGGCACCCTCCTCCAGAAACTTTTTGGCATGCTTCAGCTTAAAGTCGAAGTCATGGTCATCGGTATTGGGCCCCAGCCGTATCTCTTTAAGCACCACTTTGGCGGATTTGGCTTTCATCTCTTTCTGCTTTTTCTTCTGTTCGTAAAGGAACTTTTTATAGTCCATCACTTTACAAACAGGGGGATTGGCAGTTGGTGAGATCTCAACAAGATCGAGGTCGAGGTTATTGGCCACTCTCAATGCATCTCTGATCGGCATAATGGCCGGCTCTACATTGTCGCCTACTACTCTGACCACTGGTGCTGTGATTCGCTGGTTGATCTTGTGTGGATCCTCTTTCCTGGGTGGGACAAACCTTCGGCGTCCCGGATGGAAGTTGTGTAACTTTGCTATTGTTTTGCCTCCTATATTGGTTTAACTTATATCAAATTGTCGGTTTCAACAGTTTGTCAATCTCCCGGATAACTGTTTCGATGAATGCTTCCACACTCATACTACCCAAGTCACCGACACCGTGTTGCCTAACCGAAACACTCTGACTTTCAACTTCTTTATCTCCTACAATCAGCATGAATGGCATCTTTTTCACCTCTGCATCACGTATCTTCCTTCCTGCCTTCTCACTTCTGTAATCAATTTGGGCGCGAAGATCGGAATTATTTAGCAAATGTAAAACTTTTTCTGCATAATCGTGATATTTCTCGCTGATGGGGAGGATGATAGCCTGTTCTGGTGCGAGCCATAACGGGAAATTTCCACCGCAATGTTCAATCAGCACTGCCACAAAACGCTCCATTGAACCGAAAGGTGCACGGTGAATCATCACCGGACGATGCGGCTGGTTATCACTGCCTATGTATTCCAGATTGAAACGTTCCGGCAGGTTGTAATCGACCTGAATG
>SKPS01000087.1 GCA_007119395.1 Lentimicrobiaceae bacterium | reverse complement strand
CAGAAATGTACCCCCTTCGTATGCTACACCCAGCCTTCAGTATCGTAAACGTTGTATAAGGGATTGCTCCACGGGTATAAGCACATTTCAATCAGCACCTCAATAAAAGATTTGGCCTGCAAATGTTTATTAGCACTTTAATCAGCAAATTATCACAAATTCCCTTGCACCAAAAACCAATCCACCCAGGCATCCATTTGGTTGAACGAGTTGGGTCGCAGCAGGATCTCTCGCTCGTTGTTGAGCAGGTACATGGTGGGTGTTCCTGACACGAAATAGGCTTCCACCACGGGGCTTTTCCATTTTCCGTAGTCGCAGATGCTGATAAAGGGGAAGTGACCGGCAAAATCGGTGAAAGACCTTTTGTTCTCATCCAATGAGACGAAGACCACTTCCACATCATGTTTTTTCCAATTTTCGTAGGCTTGCGCTATCCGGTTGAGCTCATCAACGCACATGGGGCACCAGGAGGCACCAAATACCACCACGATGTATTCATTGTTCAGTTCGGAGAGCCTATTGGGAGCTGTTGCGGCATCGGGGAATCCAGGCATGAGCCGTTCGGTCTTAAACTCAAAATCTGGTGCTTTGTTGCCACGCTTCATGGCACGGTAGCTTTCGAGCTGCTTGGCCAGATTGTCATCCACGGTGCACCCCACTTCGTTGAGCACCTTCAGCGCCAGGTACTCTGAGGCACCAAAAAGGCTATGCCGCTCCAGCAGGTTGAACAGATAATCGGTCACCTCGTTGAGCCGCTCCTCATCCTTCACCAGGTGATCCATCATCCGGTCGATGGAGAGGTGCATTTCAATATAGACCGAGTCAAGGGATCGACCGCTGTTTTCCAGCAGCCAGAAATGGCTCTCAATCGCCTCTTTGAAGAGTCCGCTTTTATAGAGCCGCGGGTCGGCATAGTCGAGACTCCTGAAGGCTTCCACCGTCTCGGGTATCTCCCCAGTACGATACTGGGCAATGGTTGACACCGAGCTCACCAGCCGTCGGGTGGGAAGGAACCAACTCACATAGCTTTCGGGATCCAGCGCTTCGAGAAAAGCACGGTCCTCGGTCCTGATTCTGGCCATCTCAGCCTCGATCGCTTTTCGCGGTACACTGTGGATGCTGAATAGCGTATCCAATGTGTAAATCTTCTCCAAATAGACCCAGGCACTCAACGCCTGCTCACGCCGGGGATGCTCCGTGGCATACTGCCCGAAGAGTTTGTTCTGAAACCCGGAGGTAACGGTCACCGCCTCAGGAACCGACAACACCTCCCCCTCCAATGTCAACACCTCATCCGCAAGAATCACAAAAAATGCCCTGTTGTCTTCAGCAGCCAAATACCCCATGCCAAAATCCTTTTCAGCATAAGAGAGCTGAAAAATACCCTCTTGGCTCACCTTGGTTTGGTCAATGGTGTAGATATCAAACCCCTCGAATCCAACCAGACGTACCTGCTGACCCGCCAACAGCGGGAATGTGCCTTTGATGGTGTGTTGGGCGTGGGACTGAAAGGTTATGAGCCCCAGTATAATGGCTATGATGCTGATGTGAAGTTTCATATTGATGTTTTTGTGCTTTTTCAATGGATAAAAGTAGCTTTTTTTTGCTCAATACACAGGCTCGCCTGCGAAAATTTAATTTTTAAACCCAAGAAACCGTATCTTTGATATCAGGAAAACCGGCACTTGAAACCTGTCTTTTCCTCCAATAAAAGCCTGATAAAGAAAGTACAACATGATCAGTGATTACCTCAGCGAAATCATTAGCACCCTCGATCGTGGCGATGCGAGGGAGGAGAGCATTTACGGCGCTCTGGCCGGGATGATCGATACGTTTGCCGTTGGCACCGGTCGCGACACCACGCAGGTGACCACCCTCCCCAAGAAGACCGATGCCGGAAACCCCGACTTCCGGATCTGGGACGGCACGCAGAACATTGTGGGGTATATCGAAGCCAAAAAGCCGGGCGAGAACCTCGAGGTCTTAGAGAACAGCGAACAGCTCAAGCGCTACCGGAACACCTTTCCGAACCTCATCCTGACCGACTTCTTCGAGTTTCGTCTCTATAGAAACGGTGAGCTTATCGACAAGACCTTCGTGGCACGCAGCTCACTTGCACTGGAGGGGATCGCACCTCCGCCCGAAAACGAAGAGAGGTTCCACACCCTGCTGGAGAAGTTCTTCAGCTTCTCGCTCCCCATCGTACGCACCTCCGAGGAGTTGGCACGGGAGCTGGCCAAACGTACCCGCTTTCTCCGCGACGAGGTGATCACCCTGGAGATGGAGCAACAGCAGGCTGGCAAAGGGGAGCTCTACGGGTTCTACGACACCTTCAAACGCTTCCTGATCGCCAACCTGAAGGAGGACGATTTCGCCGACCTCTTCTCACAGACCATCACCTACGGCATGTTCGCCGCCAGAACACGCAGCACCAACGGCTTCAACCGTAAACTCGCCTACGACCTCATTCCCAAAACCATCGGCATCCTCCGGAACATCTTCCGGTTCGTCTCACAAGGGGACCTACCCCGCAACATGGAGGTGATGATCGACGACCTGGCCGATGTGCTCCATGTGGCCGACGTGAAAAGCATCCTGCAGGAGTACTACCGGGCTGGCAAGGGGGAGGACCCCATCGTACATTTCTACGAAACCTTTCTGGCAGAATATGACCCATCAACCCGCGAGAAACGGGGCGTCTATTACACCCCGGAGCCGGTGGTGCGGTACATTGTGCGTAGTGTGCACGAGATCCTCAAAACCCATTTCGACAAGGAGGATGGCCTCGCCTCCAAGGGGGTCACACTGCTCGACCCGGCGGGGGGTACACTCACCTTCCCCGCCGAAGCGATCAGGCTGGCGGTGAAAGAGTACAGCCACAAATACGGCGAGGGGAGCATCCACCAGCTCATCTCAGAACAGATCCTCCCCAACTTCCACGCCTTCGAACTGATGATGGCTCCCTACGCCATCGGGCACATCAAGGTGAGCTTCCTGCTCGAAGAGCTGGGCTACACCATGCAGGAGAACGAACGGTTCAAGCTCTTTCTCACCAACACCCTCGACATGGACGACCTGCAGCAGACCCGCATCCCGGGACTCGAAAGCCTCAGCGAAGAGAGTCACCAGGCAGGGCGTATCAAAAAAGAGGAAGAGATCCTGGTGATCATGGGTAACCCGCCGTATAGTGGTCATTCAGCCAATAAAAGCGATTGGACTGAGAAGCTTTTAAAAGAACAAATGGACGGAGCAACAGGGTATTACCATGTTGATGGCAAACCACTCGGAGAGAAAAACCCCAAATGGCTACAGGACGATTATGTGAAGTTCCTGAGATTTGCCCAATGGAAAGTCCACAAAGCGGGCAAAGGCATCGTTGCGATGATCACCAACCACAGCTATCTCGACAACCCCACCTTTCGGGGCATGAGACAGAGTCTGATAAACACGTTCAATGAAATCTATATCACAGACCTTCATGGCAACGCCCTGAAAAAAGAGACAACACCTGAAGGGGGAAAAGATGAGAATGTATTTGACATCCGGCAGGGGGTGAGTATAGCCATCATGACAAAAGTACCCGGCAAAAAAGGGTGCAAAGTGTTTGTCAATGATCTCTACGGACGTCGCGAAACGAAATACCATTGGCTTGATCACACCAGGTTTTCCAAGAGGAATTATCAAGTTGAAAAGCCCAAGTCACCCTTCTATTTCCTGAAAAAAACCCATACCAAAGGGCTCGAATCCTATTTGACTTGGATGAACGTGCAGGAGATTTTCCCGGTGAACAGTGTGGGGATTGTGACGGCCAGAGATAAGTTTGCTATTGACATTGATCCACACATCCTTGAAAACCGTTTGAAACAGTTTGTCAATCTGCAGATTGAGGATGGGTTTATTGCTGAGGCATTCGGATTGAAGTCAACGGGTGCCTGGAACATTAAAAAGGCCAGGCAAAATGTGGCTAGCGACCCTCAATATAAAGAAAAAATAGTCAGGTTGATGTACAGACCATTTGACAAGCAGTATCTGTTTTATTCTGACGATGTGGTGGAAAGACCCAGAAGGGATATTATGCAACACATGCTGAAAGGGAATTTGGGGTTAAGCGTTGTGCGTCAGGTAAAGACGTCTGAATGGCAACATGCTTTGCTGGCAAATGATATCATCGAAAGCTGCTACATTTCAAACAGAACATCCGAGATAAGCTACCTCTTCCCCCTCTACCTCTATCCTCCCGCCGAAGAGAAGCGCAAAAGAGGTGGCCTTCAGAGTGTGATGTTGTTTGAACCGGAGGGGGGGTATGGGGAGGGTGGCAAAAGGCCCAACATAGCACACAAGGTGTTTGACAAGCTGGAGAAGGCCTTTGGACAGAAGCCCTCCCCGGAGCAGATCATGTATTATTGTTATGCGATCCTATACAGCAATACCTACCGTGAAACGTATGCCGAATTTCTGAAGATCGATTTCCCCAGGATACCCTTCACTGAAGACCATCAGCAGTTTCTGCAACTGGCCTCTCTGGGCGAAGAGCTGGCACAACTCCACCTGCTCAACAGCAAGGTGCTGAACAGGCCGGTGGTCAAATACCGCGGCACTGGGGAGGACTTCATTGAGAAGCCGGTTTACGACGAGAAGAACCAATGTGTGTTCATCAATGGCACCAAATATTTCGAAAGGGTCACACCGTCCGTATGGGAGTATCAGGTAGGGGGTTACCGTGTGATGGAGAAATACCTGAAAGACCGCAAAGGTAGGCGGATGACCGATCCGGCCATCTATTGCAAAATCGCTACCTCCATCGCTGCCACCATGGAGGTGCAGGGGAGGATTGATTTGATGATGAAAGATATAGGTTGGCCACTCTCGTAAAGTTCTACATGGCTCGATAGGGGAGGGGGAATGACCCATTGAAAACCGACCCCGTAATACAGAAACAGCTACTGCATCACCGACAGTTTGCGTGTCAGGATTCCATCCCGGGTGGAAAGATGCAGGAGATAGATTCCTGTGGCAGCCGATGCAGGCAATTGAACCACTTCGGGCGGCCCGTTGGCATACACCTTTTGTGTGTGGATCAAAGCTCCCGTTGGGGAGAAGACCCTCAAATCCGCTTCACCGGTAAACCCTTCCGTAGAAATGTAGAATCTTCCATCATTTGGATTGGGGTAGATGCTTAAGGTGGCTTCATCCCGGAGGTTGAGCACTGAGGGGTGTGGTGTGAAGTTGATCAGGATGGTGTCGGTTCCTTTACAGCTATAGTTGTCGGTTACTTGTACCCATACGGTTTTCACGCCGATGCCCACACCGCTGGAGTCAACGGTGATAGATTGCATGGTTTCCCCTGTGCTCCACAGGTAGGCGTTAAAACCTGCCCCCGCGTTGAGCGTAACCTGTTGGTCGGGCAGTACGGCGGTGTCACCGCCCAGGTGCACTGCCGGAGCCGGGTGGATGGTCACCAGGAAGGGATCAGACAGTTTGCTGCAGCCGATGGGGCTGGTCACCTCAACGGTGTAGTTGCCGCCCTGTTTTGCTGCCAGCACGTAGTTGTCAGCATTGGGTATCTGCACCCCTTCGTGGAACCATT
>SKPS01000063.1 GCA_007119395.1 Lentimicrobiaceae bacterium | reverse complement strand
TGGACATTAAAAAACTGTTACCGGTCATTGCGGCTATCTCAGTATCTATCGTGGTCATCAACTCATTACCTGGTCCCCCTTCAGACACTCTCGACCTCTCTACCATTCACCTGCCCCTGTTTCTATGGGTCGTTTTAGGATACACGTTTGTGGCAGGCGACACGAAAAACCTGCAAAAACGGTTAGACTTCCTCAAATTTAACGGAGAACTGGTGCTGATGACCACCATTATTCTCCTGGCAGGCCTTCTGCTGGTCTTAATCTCCTGGGGTCTTTTTTCACTGATTGATGTGGAAATTGAAGACTTCATATTGGACTACGTAGTGATTTGGGGGCTTCCTGCATCGCCCATTGTTGCAGCATTTCTGGTGCAATCAAATCCGAGACTCCTGAACAAAGTATCGCCGGTCATCGCCAAGATGTTTACACCCGTTGTATTGGTCACCCTGATCGCATTTCTTGTCGCTTTTGTCGTTACCATGCAAAACCCTTTCAGTGACAGGGATGTGCTTGTGGTTTTCAACCTCCTCCTGGTTTGTGTAATGGCCATCGTGCTCTTTTCCGTTGCCGAGAAGTCGAAACACCCCTACGGCAAAATCGGAACATACCTGTTGCTCGCGCTTACACTCGCAACGGTGATCGTAAACATCATCGCCCTCTCAGCTATTGTGTATCGATTGTCGGAATGGGGTATTACACCCAACAGGCTCGCTGTGCTGGGCTCAAACCTGCTGATGCTGGCCAATCTGTTGTGGCTGAATTACAAACTGTTCAAAACCATATACAACAGCAATGAATTTGATAGAATGGGGGATAGCATCGCCGTGTTCTTGCCAATATATGGCCTGTGGGCTGGAATTGTAACCTTCCTGTTTCCTTTCATCTTTTCCTTTCAGTGAAACAGACAAACGCTCTCTGAAACCTAATGCTGACTAGGCGGCTGCCGCGTCCCCCCCCCCTCAACAAATCATCACACCCTTTCGACCATTGCATTCAGCCGGCGTATTGCCTCATCAACGCCCAGTGTGGCTATGATTTCGAACAGATCGGGCCCCATCGACTGCCCTACCATGGCCAGACGGATGCAGTTCATCACCTGACCGGTTTTAAGATCATGGGTTTTGATGTAATCCATCACCAGCTCTTTCAAAGCCGGAGCGGGGAGATGGGCATGTTGGGCCAGGATGTCTGCTACTGCCCGGAGGTGTGGTGCAAGTTCCGGTTTCCAGAACTTCTTTACAACGGCTTTGTCGTATGTTGTGGGTGCCACAAAAAAGAAGTGTGATTGCAGCAGGAGGTCGCGGGGGAAAACGGCCCGCTCTTTAACCAACTCCACCACCCTGATAATTCTCTCCATGGGGGCAGTTATGTTCTCTTGCCGGAGGATCTCCTGAAGCATCCCTGCGAGTGTAGCATCATCCAGTGCCCGAAGGTAGTGTTGGTTGAACCATTTTGCTTTTTCGATATCGAATTTCGCCCCTTTCTTACTTACCCTGTTGATGGAAAACTCTTCGATGAGCTGATCCATAGAGAAGACTTCCTGTTCAGAGCCGGGGTTCCATCCGAGCATGGCCAGGAAGTTAACAAACGCTTCGGGCAGGTACCCCGATTCGCGGTACCCTGTGGAGGTTTCACCGGTATTGGGGTCAACCCATTCGATAGGGAATACGGGGAACCCCAGCCTATCGCCGTCACGTTTACTCAGCTTGCCATGACCATCGGGCTTCAGCAGCAGCGGAAGGTGAGCAAACTCTGGGGATTTCCATCCGAAGGCTTCATATAGGAGCAGGTGCAATGGTGCGGAGGGGAGCCACTCTTCTCCTCTGATCACGTGGGTAACCTCCATCAGGTGGTCGTCAACTACGTTGGCCAGGTGGTAAGTGGGCATACCATCCGACTTAAACAGCACTTTGTCGTCGAGTGTTGAGGCCTGCACATGCACCTCTCCACGAATCAGGTCTTTCAGGTACACATCCTGGTTCTCAGGGATACGGAAGCGCACCACATAGGGCACTCCGTCGCGAATCCTCTGTTCCAGCTCTGCCTGTTTCAGGGTGAGGGAATTGTGCATCTCCATCCGCACATGATGATCGTATTGCGGATTGGAAACACCTTTGTCAGTCAGCCTTTTGCGCATTGCCTCCAGCTCTTCAGGAGTGTCAAAGGCATAATAGGCATGCCCGGCATTCAACAATCGGTCAATGTATTTGCGGTAAATCTCTCTCCTTTCAGACTGACGGTAGGGCACATGGTCGCCACCAGACTGAATCCCCTCGTCGAATCGAATACCACACCACTCCAGCGCTTCTGCAATATACTCTTCTGCACCGGGAACAAAACGTGATTGATCGGTATCTTCGATCCGAAGAATCATTTTGCCGTTGTTCTTTTTGGCAAACAAATAGTTGTATAATGCGGTTCTGACACCTCCGATATGAAGTGGACCGGTCGGACTGGGAGCAAATCGTACACGTACTGACATAATGTTTTAATTGAAACGGTTGAGGAGGCAAAAATAGCGAATTTGAAAGATGTAGGAGCAAGTTCATACCAGACATCAACCGAGCAAAAAAACATTTTAACCCAAATTCCCACTGCCCGTTTCCGTGATATGTCGTATTTTTGCCCTAACCAAACTGAATCAGATGTACAAAAAAGCAATCATCTTTTTCTCATTTATCATTTGTAATCAGCTACTTATTGCTGAGACAGAGCCTGGCATTGACACCTTGATGGTGGATAAAGCCTCAGAGCGGATGCTCTTTGCTGACGATCCGATTCTTATCCAGCTCGACAGCCTGATCAATGTGAAGTATTTTAACCGCAATCAGCCCATTTATCAGTACAGCATTGACAATCCGTTTGGCTTTGATGTAGAAGACCTCCCTTATTATGCCGACAGTGTTGTGGCTGCCAAGTTGGGCATGCTGGATATTACCACCCCGTTTGAATTAGTTTACAATGATCAGGTTCAGCGCTTTATTGATTTTTGGGCTTACCGTCGCCGGCCGCTGGTCTCCAACATGTTGGGGATGGGAAGGTTGTATTTCCCTCTTTTCGAAGAGATGCTTGACAAGTACGATCTGCCCATTGAGCTGAAGTATCTGGCCATTGTGGAATCGGCGTTAAACCCTGTGGCTGTATCGAGGGCAGGGGCAGTAGGGTTGTGGCAGTTTATGCCGGCCACCGGACGTATCTACGGATTATCGCCCGGACGAAACATGGACGAGAGGAGTGACCCCTACTTATCGACCGATGCAGCGTGCAGACACTTTATCGACCTGTATAACCGTTTTGGATGCTGGAATCTGGTGCTGGCCGCTTATAACTGCGGATCAGGTTGTGTAGGCCGTGCCATCAGAAGAGCCGGTGGAGAAACTGACTTCTGGCGACTGCAACCCTTCCTGCCAAGAGAAACACAAAATTATGTGCCCGCTTTTATCGCCATCACCTACGTGATGAAACACCACAAAGACTACAATCTCTTCCCCGTTGACCCTCCCTTCGACTTCTACGAGCTCGACACGGTGCATGTGAGAAGAATTATTACGCTTGATTACCTGGCCGAACAGCTCGACATAGGTCTTGAACAGCTCCGTTTGCTGAACCCGGCTTTCAAGAACGGTATCGTATATGCTGCCCCTGATAACCCCAGGCCACTTACCATCCCACGATCATTGGTGGGTTTCTTTCTGGCAAACCTCGATGTCTTCTATGAAGAGATGAGTGAAATCGCTGAGAACAACCCAGCGGTGGCTGCAGCCGCCAGGTCATCGTCGCATTCAGGTACAGTGCACGTCGTAAGAAGGGGAGAGAGCCTCAGTGTAATTGCAAGGAGGTATGGCTCCACAGTCTCCGCACTGAAACACGAAAACAACCTAAGAAGCAACATGATCCATCCCGGTCAACGTCTCTATATACCCTAACCTGTTGCATCGAATATCCCACCACAAAACCCTCCTTTGTGTTCCTGTAACAGGCACTGCCCCAATGAAGCCTCCGGGGCAGTTTTTGCCATCCCTTTTTGGCTTGGATTTTGATGCCCTTTGTCTTGCTGCGATGACATGATATTGTTTTTGATTTTCAGTACTTTTGCAAATTCAGTCTAATATTTAAGCCCATTGTTAAGATGAAAAACCTTCGTTTGAATCTATTGCTTTTTGTATTGTTGGTATCACTGACCATCTCTTGTACCAGGGAGTCGTATACCGACAGCAAGCCGGGTTCTCACGGCCGCATCAGTGAGGTGCTTGTGGTGATGGACCAAACTTTCTGGAAAGGGAGTCTCGGGGATACCGTGCGCGCTATCTTTGCCCAGTATTACCCCTATCTGAACCAGGCCGAACCCTGGTTCTCCATTATTCACCGAACCCCTGGGGAATTCGACAACACCTATTCGATCTTTCGAAACATCCTCTATTTTGTGCATGAGCCTGAACTCAGCGGGGGAACGATCCATCAGGAGGCTGATTTCTGGGCAATCCCTCAAACGGTAATCCAGATTGAAGGACCCGATTATGATGCATTGCATGGCCTCTTCGTGAGGAACCAGGATGCCATTTTACAAGCTTTTGACCGCAGTGAGGTGCGTCGACTCAGGCGCGTAATGAACAGCATTAACAGGCACGCTACCAGTGACCGTATCACAGAACGGCTCGACCTGAGTATTTCCGTGCCTACCGGGTATTATCTGGCTGTGGAAGACGACAATTTCGTCTGGGCCCGCAAAGTGATCAGAGCCAGAACACAGGAACAAGCCTATTGGATCACCACCATACCCTATACCGACACTTCCCAATTCCAACCGCAACGTGTCATGGCATTGCGCGACAGTGTGACACGTGCCAGAATACCCGTGCAGGATGAATCCTCCTATATGGGAACCGAATATCGCTTCGGATACCAAACACGGATCATCGATGTAAATGGCGCATACGCCCTTGAAACAAGAGGCTTTTGGCGCACCTTCGGAAACTTCAGCATGGGAGGACCTTTCCTTAACTTCCTTATTCACGACGAAAAAAGGGATCGGTTGATCATGATCGACACCTATGTTTTCAGACCCAACGAAAACAAACGCGACCTCGTCAGGCAGCTAGAAGGGATTGTACATACCCTCAAACTCTGACAACCCCGCTGGTCGGGGAATTACAGATGTTGATGATCCCCATTTCGGTTCATCCACTGATTGGTATCCATGAATTCCTCAGGTGGTGCGCCACTATTAATAGAAATTCAATAACTTTGGTGCATCAATACAAATCATGATGCGAAACTATCTGTTTTTTTTTCTGACCCTTTTCATCGGGGTCTGTGTGTATGGTCAACATCCTGAGTGGACCAATTACACCCACACCAAGAACACTGCGCAGGCTATAGCGGTACAGGGCAACACTGTATGGGCGGGTACCATGGGTAATGTGGTGAGGATCGACCGTCAAACGGGCATCCACACGTTGCTCGACAAGTCCAACACCGGCCTTCCGGGTTTAAGCATCTATGCTGTGGCTGCCGATGCATACGGCAACGTATGGTTTGGCGACAGAGAGGCGGGCTTAACCCATTTTGACGGCATCCATTGGGTTCATTACCACACGGA
>SKPS01000264.1 GCA_007119395.1 Lentimicrobiaceae bacterium | reverse complement strand
CTCCCCGGTAGAGAGGTGGAGGGGTTCGCCTTCGACAATGGCATGTACCGAAGGTATGCAGACCACCGTTACGCCCTCTATACTGAACCGGATTTTCCGGGAGACCATGTAAGACCGCCGGTGCCACGCGATGCCTCCTGGGATATCAGCCATGCCAGACGATTTGTGTATGTATTCAAGGCGATGGAAATGGTGGCCGATAAGGCGCAGCTCACCCTTGACTACAACAGATACCTTCATGCCCTGGCGCATCAGTTTTATTATGTGGTGTATATTGACACCACACGACATCTCTTTGCCAACTACCTCAACGGTGACAACGGATGGTATCGTGTGAATTATCACGGTGCAGGCTCCGGGTTTCCGCCTTACAGCCTCTCACTTACAGCCCTGGAAGGGGGATGGTTCTTCCTGGGAGAGAGATACCCTCCCATCGCTGAACTCGGAATAAGAATCTGGAATACATTTAATTCGAATCCCGAACATTTCAATCAGTATTATGGTGTCTTGTTCCGAAACCATCAACCACTATACCGGACCTTCGAAACACATCCCGGTGGAAACATTCGCTTTAGCCTGCTGCAGTGGCTCCCCTCACTGCAAGGTGATGCCATACCATGAAAATCCACTAAACCTTTATTGTTGATGAATCATATGAAATCTGCGTTTTAATCAGCGAAAATCTGAGTAATCTGTGGTAAAATGCCTTTTTGCGCATAGGTGCTGTGATCGTCAGGGGTTTTATTCACCGCGAATTACGCTGATTCACGCAGATTTTTTGATTTGAAGTGAGTATTGATCATTCTTTAGGAATAGTTTAGCCCCTTCCGGCCAAATCTTTTTTTGAGGTGCTGATTATAATGTGCTTCTACCCGAGGCGCAATCCCGTATACAACGTTTGCGATACTGGAGGCTGGGTGCAGCATACGAAGGGGGTACATGTCTACTGATTGTTTTTTTAAACCACAATGGTCACAAAGTTGGCACAATGTACACAAAGAGGGTCTATGTGGCCTTTGCGAAAGCCATAGTGCCTTATGTGGTTAAACAAACCTAATTGGGTATATTCATCTTGCCCCTTCGGGTTTGTTTCCCGCTGAAAGGCGCTGAAATTGCGCTGATATGCGCAGAAAGAACTTTGTTCACATAAATAACAGAGTTAGCCCCAATGATCATAAAACGACACGAAGCCGTATTGCTGTTTGCAACGCGTGTGAAGTCTGGATTTCAGCGCCTATCTGCGTAGTTTTTGCGCCTTTCTGCGGGAACTAAAAAATCCTCGGTCAATAAAGAAAGACCGATATCTGGCTCTATAAAAGCATTTCATAAATCACCCAAATTGTCGTGCCTCGACCTTATCCTCATAAAAAGCACACTACGTATCTCAGCACCTCAAAAAAAGATCTGCCCCCCTTCCTCCCCAAGCAGTCATTCAGTTTATATTCCGTACTTTTGTCACCGTGCATTTTTCCGGAATCTTGAAACTGCTCTGAGGAACCTCAGGCTGACCTGATGCCGGGAATAATGTGCCCAAAGATGATTCAACACGAAAACTAACAACTACATCAATATGCATTCCTTCACACAAAACCTTTCCGATAAAGACCTGAGAAAAACGCTCCGCATCCATTACTATGGATACAAGTATACGTTGATTACTCCTGTGCTGGGTGCGCTGGTTACCCTCTTTTTCCTTGTCAGGCTGGCACTGGATCCTCAGTCGTTTGAACCGGTTGTCTTGCTGGTGCTCGTTGCCGGGGTATTCTTTATGCTCCGCCCACGTCTTTATATCAGCAGAATATTTGCCAATATTAAATCGCAAAAACTAACCGGTCAACCCCTTAATGTTCAACTTGATGATGATGAGAAAATCGTCTCCACAGCCGGCGACAGCCAGTCCGTGATCTCTTTAAAAGAGCTGCACCGGTATGCCGAAACCAGTGATTTTCTCTTTTTGTACGTTACAAAGAACAACTTTCTGGCGCTCGATAAGCGGGAGATGCCCTCTGCCATGCTGCAGAAGGTCAAAAGTATCATTGAGAAATACCGGATCAGGAAAAGGTAATCACCGGCAGCTTCTTCCATACCACATACAACCCCTCGCGTGCGTTGGAGGGGCTGGTCTGTGCTGCGTTAAGAACGAACTTTATCGTCGGATCACCCTGAAGGTTCCGAGCACCCTTTGCTCGTCAAAGACCCTTACAAAGTAGATCCCCTTGCTCAGTCGGGTCATGTCAATCTCAGTTAAATGATCAGTGGTTTGGTGCCGTGAGAGAACCTGCCCTGACAGGCTGATGATCTCAATCGTACCGGGTGTGCTGAGGACTTGGTCAAAGTGCACTTGTAATCTCTCGCCAACTGGATTCGGGTAGAGGAGGATGGCAGGGTTGCCATGCACCTGGTTGAGGATGCCGGTGGTGTCAACAGGCAATACAAGCACTATGGTTGTGTCGTTGTAGCCAATGGTGAAGCTGCCACTGTCGGGTAAAAAGCCCGGAGCACTCAGTGTGTAATGGTAGGTGTGCCCTGTGACCAGTTGGGCGTTTGCATATCCGTTGACATCAGTGGTTAACGTGTCGGAGTCATACACCAACTGCGCATTCTGGATGGGATCATTCAGGTTGTCGATCACTTGGAATGTAACCTGTTGATAAGTGAGCACCGACATCTGCACATTGACGATGTCGTGATCGTTGTTGATCTCAACGGTTCCGGTGACATCGAAATAGCCGGGTTTTTTAACCAGATAAGGGTGTGTTCCATTGGGCAGTCCCGCAACGATCGTCTGGCCATTGTACCCAGTGAAGTAGCTGTTGCCATCGAGCACAATCTCGGCATGAGCCAGCTCCCCGTCATCGTCGGAAACATTAAAAATCACGGTGCCGTTGTTAACTGAGAAATCGGCCTCATAATAGATATTAAAGTTGGTCACACTGGCATTGGCGGCGTGCGTTACACTGTTTTCATCAACCCAGTTAATGAAAGTATGCCCTGTTTTGGTGGCAGCCGGCAGCGTCATAGAGGAGAGGTTGTTCTGTCTGAAAGCTTGTGCGCCAATGTACGCAACGCTGTTCGGAAGGGTGAGGTTTGATAGGTTGTTGATGTTAAATGCCGCCTGTCCGATATGTTGTACCGAGTTACCCAAGGTGAGCGTTGAGATCTCATTTCGTTCAAAAGCAAAACGTCCGATGTGTGTTACCGAGTTAGGAATGGTCAGGTTGGTGATATCGCCCCTAACGAAAGCATAATCGCCAATATACTCAACGGAGTTTCCTAAGTGCAGCGTTTCGAGTCTGGGGTTCCATCCGAAGGCAAGCTCTCCGATGTAGGTAACCGCATCGGGTATGACCACACTTTTGATATTGCTCCAGTAAAAGGCGAAGTAACCGATGTGTTCGAGTGAGGCGGGGAAGGTCATATCAGAATTATAGAACGAGTTGTCGCAGAATGAGTATTCACCCAAGTACTTGAAGCCATTTGGCAGGTTGATATCGAGGATGCCCATAAACGAGAACACACCCGCTTCCTGCTCCTCTCTGTCGGCTACACCAATCACGTTCTGTCCTTGCAATTGTGGAGGGATGGTAAGCACAGTGCCAATGCCGAATCGGCAGTGGGTGATGAATCCGTTCTCCATCACCACATCAGTGTCATTCAGTGTATAAACAATGGAGGCGGTATATGACAGGTTCAGAGCCGTGACGGTGGTGGTTGGAGTGAGCGTGTCGCCGTTGCTGTTGAGCCAAAACTGAAAACCGGGACGGGTGTTGTTGGGGAGCACGAAGCTGGTGAAGGAGTTATTGATAAAAGCTTGAACCCCAATATAATTGATGGATGTTGGCAGGGAGATAGTTGTCAACTGGTTATCGACAAAAGCCTGATAACCAAGATACACCAAAGAGTTACTCAATGTAGCGCTGGTGATGTTGTTGTTCTTAAACGCTTCATTTCCGATGAATTCTACGGCATCGGGCACCACTGCGCTGGTTAACTGGTTGTCTCTGAATGAATGCCGCCCGATATAGGTAAGACCTGCCGGAAACTGAACGGTGGTCAGCGCATTGCCTCTAAAGGCGGTCCCTTCAATTCTTTTAAGTGTAGATGGCAATACAACACTTGTGATCCCCTTGTTTTGAAAGGCAGCGATACCAATTCCTTTGATGGCAATGCCCTGCAGTGTGTCAGGGATGATGATGTCAGTGATGGCAAAGCCATAGGTGCATTCCGTGATGTACTGGCGGTGATCCAGGGTCACATCCTGGTCTTGTAGTGTGTATTGTGCAACCGACAACTGTGTGGTGGCGCAAAGAACTGCCATTGCGATGGCAAACCTGATTAAGTAAGTGATTCGTTTCATGGTTTAGGTTGTTTTTGTTATGGATTGATCTCTTCTGTTTTGTTTGATGATCAGAAACACCAAAGATACGCTACTTTTTTATAAGATGAGCACGGTTTTTTTCACCGCGGATTACGCGGATTCATTTTTGAGGAGGATTATCCTCATTGTATATAGAAGCGGCTCAGGCTATAGGCAGGAATCGAACTTTGCATCACCACGGATGGGGTTCCTGATGATGTTTTGTTTTCGATCAGATACTGATTTGCGCTCCGAAGAAGATGGTTCTGGGCATGGCTGGTCCGTAGATATATCCGGCATCGCGGAGAGGCCCCTGGTCGAAGTCTGACTGGTAGCTGTTGAAGATGTTCTGTACGCCACCGTTGAGTTGCAGCACCGATTGTTTGTTAAACCTGAACTCGTACGAGAGCTTTATGGTTGCATCGAGGAACTCCGGTGTCTCCCTTTCGGTGTCCTCAGGAATTACCCCTTCATAGTGCTGTACGAGCATGGTTCCTGTGTAGGTTGCCGAGAGGGATATATTCAGGGGACGAACCGGGTTCCAGTTTCCGGTGAGATAGCCGTATCTGTCGGGTGTTCTGAACATTCTTCGTTGTGGGGCAACCGTTTCGCTCCACTGCTCGGGTTCGTTGTAGAGGCTTTGCTGCAGTGTGGCTCCAAGCTGTACCTGGAGTTTTCCTGAGGGGACGATCCTTCCTTCGATGTTGATCCCTTGCACCACGGCACCGGAGCCGTTCACCCTTTCGAGGATGAGATAGCCGGCAGGGTCTGTACCCGCCTCTTCCAGTACAAAAGCGTCGTCAAGGGCGGTGTAAAACCCTTCAATCAGGAGATTGGTCTGTATGTTTCCGAAGTTGCGGTAAAGGTCTGCTGAAACACTTACACTTTGCGACCTTTCCGGCCTAAGGTCGGGCGCAAGTCGCGTTACGATGGCTTCACCACCCGCCATGTCAATATGGAGGTCTTCGTCGTACGCCTATGGAGCCCTGAACCCTGTTGCATAACTCGCCCTCAGGTTAATAGTCTCCCGTAAGCTGTGCCTCAGGTTGAAACGTGGGCTCACCACCGGATCGTTCATCATGCTGTGCTGATCCAATCGGGCACCCACCAGAATACTCCACCGGTCTGTTTTCCACTCGTTCTGTAAAAAGGCACTGGCAATGTGTACCGTCTGCTGCAGATCTCTGTCATAACCCAAAGCTATGTCGTGCAAATCGTTGAGGTTGTACTCAGCCCCGGCTGTCACCTCGGCAGGCATAAACAGGAGCCTGCT
>SKPS01000225.1 GCA_007119395.1 Lentimicrobiaceae bacterium | reverse complement strand
CGCAACTGTGGTGTGATTGACCCTGAGTCATTGACTGAGGCCGAAGCAAAGGGTGCCTATGGTGCCATTGGCAAGATTGCTGCTGAAGGGATGGGAGCCGAAGATGTGATCCAGGAGGTGCTTGATTCAGGCATCCGTGGTCGTGGAGGCGGAGGGTTCCCAACCGGTTTAAAATGGCGTTTTGCCCATGGATATGCCTCTGACAGAAAGTATGTTGTTTGCAATGCCGACGAGGGTGACCCCGGTGCATTTATGGACAGGTCGCTCTTAGAGGGTGACCCTCATGCTGTGATTGAGGGGATGATCATTGCTGGTTACGCCATAGGAGCACAGGAAGGGGTGATTTATTGCAGGGCAGAATATCCGCTGGCGTTGAAACGTCTGGAAATCGCCATAGAGCAGGCCCGAGAGAAAGGTTACCTTGGCAAAAATGTAGCAGGCATCGAGGGGTTTGATTTCGATATGTATATTAAAGAGGGAGCCGGAGCTTTCGTCTGCGGTGAAGAGACCGCGCTCATGGCCTCCATTGAAGGGAAGCGTGGCATGCCAAACAAACGGCCTCCGTTTCCGGCTGAGAGTGGCTTGTGGAAAAAGCCTACCAACATCAACAATGTGGAAACGTTTGCCAACATTCCCTGGATCATTACCAACGGTGCAGCATCATATGCACAATATGGCACCGCCAAATCGAAAGGTACAAAAGTATTTGCTCTGGCCGGTAAGATCAACCACGGTGGTTTGGTAGAGGTGCCAATGGGTATCTCAATCAACGATGTTATTTTCAAACTGGGAGGTGGCATCAAAGATGGAGGTCAGTTTAAAGCCGTACAGCTTGGAGGCCCCTCTGGTGGGTGCATCCCGGCTTACCTCGGAGAAACTCTCGTAGATTATGACTCCGTCAACGCAACCGGCGCCATCATGGGCTCAGGTGGAATGGTGGTGATGGACGAAACAACCTGTATGATTGATATCGCACGGTTCTTTCTCGACTTTACACAGAAAGAGTCATGCGGAAAATGTACATTCTGCCGTATCGGAACAAAACGGATGCTGGAAATTCTGGAACGCATCACGCAGGGCAATGGCAAAGAGGGGGATATCGAGACGCTCGAAGAGTTATCGGTACAGATTAAAGACAGCTCACTCTGTGGTCTCGGACAAACCGCTCCCAACCCCGTGCTCACCACCATACGCTATTTTCGCGATGAATATGAAGCACATATCAACCAGAAAAAGTGCCCGGCTAAAGTGTGCAAAAACCTGCTTACCTACGAAATCATTGAAGAAAAATGTACAGGCTGTACCGTATGTGCAAGGAAATGCCCCGTTGATGCCATCACCGGAGAGAAAAAGCAACTGCATTTTATCCATCAAGACAAGTGTATTCAATGTGGTGACTGCTATTCAAGGTGCAAATTTGACGCGATCAGTCTTACCTGACAGGCACTATTTGTTGATTGAATCCTAAAAAAAGAAAAACAAAAACAGAATGGAACAATTGAATATTATCATAAACGGGAAACCGGCCAAGGGCGAGAAGGGGGATACCATAGTAAAGGCAGCATCCAGATACAACATCAAGATACCCACTTTATGTCATGATCCACGGATAGAGCCGTTTTCATCGTGTTATATATGTGTGGTGGAAGTGGATGGTATTGCCACACTGCAGCCGGCGTGTTCTACCCGTATTACAGAGGGGATGCGCATTGAGACCAACAACGACCGTATCAGAAAAGCCAGAAAAACAGCCTTGGATTTAATGTTGAGTAACCACTATGCCGACTGTGCTGCTCCTTGCAAGCAGACGTGTCCGGCGGGTGTAGATGTACAAGGGTATATTTCTTTAATAGAGAAAGGTTTACACCGTGAAGCGGTGGGTTTGATCAAAGAGGTGAACCCGTTGCCTGCCATCTGCGGTCGTGTGTGTGTGCGCCCATGTGAGGTGGCTTGTCGGAGAAACCTCCTGGATGAGGGAGCAGCTGTTGGCATCGATTACCTGAAGCGTTTTACCGCCGACCGTGACCTGGAGTCGCCAAATAAGTTTGTCCCGGAGGTAGCACCCTCCACAGGCAAAAAGGTGGCCATCATCGGAGCCGGTCCGGGAGGTCTCTCAGCAGGCTATTTCCTTCAAACCAGGGGTCATCAGTGTGATATCTTTGAAGCAGCACCGGCAGCAGGCGGCTGGCTCAGGTATGGTATCCCTGAATACAGGCTTCCGAACGACCTGCTGCAGAAAGAGGTTGACAATATCACCGAACTGGGTGTGAACATCCATTACAACCAAAAGCTGGGCGACAACCTCAGCTATGCCACCCTGAAAGAGCAATATGATGCGGTGATTTTAACCATTGGTTCGCAGATAGGAACCGGCGTAGGTTGCGAAGGTGATGACGCTGATGGAGTATATCCCGGCATCATCTTCTTGAAAAACATGGAGATCACCGGGCAGAAATACGATTTCCGGGGTAAAACTGTGGCTGTTGTGGGAGGTGGAAATACTGCCATGGATTGTTGCCGCACCTCTGTCAGGTGTGGTGCCGAAAAGGTGTATGTGGTGTACAGGAGAACCGAGAAAGAGATGCCGGCCAATCCGATTGAGATCCACGAATCGAAACTCGAAGGCATTGAGTATATGTTCCTTACCAACCCCGTAAAAGTGAACAAAGACGAAAACGGGCATGTACGTTCGATGAACCTGATCCGCATGGAACTCGGGGAGCCCGATGCCTCCGGTCGACGCAGACCAGTTCCTGTTGAGGGGTCTGAATTTGAGGTAAAGGCAGACATCGTGCTGGCCGCCATCGGACAAAAGACCGATGTAAATTTCATTGATGACATCAATCGTTACGCAGAGGGTGGAGAGCTGAAGATCAACCGTTGGGGTGATATTGATGCTGACAGGCATACGCTGCAAACCGGCATTCCGGGGGTCTTTGCCGCCGGTGATGGCGTAACGGGACCCGCCACCCTGATTGAAGCCATCGCTCAGGCAAAAGTGGCTTCCAGAAGTTGTGATCAATACCTCCGTGGCGAAGAGATCGCACCGGAAACACCGGAGTTCCTCAGCGCCAGAGACCATTTTAAAGAGCAAGACCCAGCTGATTACACCGGGAAATACGCACAACAGAAAAGGGAAGAGATGCCAGTACTGGATCCTTCTGCAAGAAACAACTTTGATGAAGTGGAGCTGGGCTACGCCGGAGAACAGGTAGCCAAGCATGAAACAGCCCGTTGTATGGAGTGTGGTTGCTCAGCTTACTTTACATGCTCTTTGAAAGAGTATGCCACAGAGTATGGAGCAGAGCAAAAGCGCTTTGAAGGCGAATTTAAGTCGTATGAAGTGGACTTCTCACACCCCTTTATAGAGATTGACAACAACAAGTGTATCTTGTGTTCACGCTGCATTAGGGTTTGCTCTGAAGTGGTAGGAGCCTCAGCCCTTGGTTTGGTCAACAGAGGCTTCCAAACCTTTGTAGCACCGTCTATGGGCAAATCGCTTACAGACACACCCTGCGAAGCATGCGGAATGTGTATCTCGGCTTGCCCCACAGCAGCTATATCAGAAAACGTCCCCTTCAAACCGGGTCCTGTTCAATACGAAGAGATGACCACCATCGATCCGTTCACCAGCGAAGGGTTTACCATCAAACTGTTACACAAAGGGGGATTTGTGATGGGTGCCGAAGGGGTCGCATCCAGCATAAACCCGGAAGCCAATATCGGCAGCCACGCAAAATTCGGATACCACTTCTTCAATGACCGTGAAAGGATCACCCAGCCGATGGTCAAAAAGAACGGCTCGTTTGAACCTATCTCCTACTCAGAGGCCATCCAGCTCATGGTGACAAATCTCAAACAACACTCACCCGATCAATATGCCTTCTTCGCAGGTGGCCGATTGCCCAACGAAGAGCTCTATCAGATGCAAAAGCTGGCACGTGGAGGCGTGAAAACGAACAACATCCACAGCTTCCTTTATCTCGGAAGAGAAGAGGGGTTGCAGCACCTGACGTATGATGCCGTGCCATTCCCTGAAATCAAAGACACAGACAGGATATATCTCGTTGGTGAGAACCTCAACATGCTCCACCCTTTGGTGAACCATCTGGTTTTCAGCAAAAAGCACAAAGACCAGATTCCTGTTGAATGGATCACAACGAACCCCGATACACTTCTTGCCAACAAAGTGGATCGTGTACATGCCATTCAATCTTATTACCACTACTTCAGGGCGGCCAACCATTACCTGCTTTCAAATGGAATGGAGAATCAGATTTATCTGGCGAGTTCATGTGAAGGATTTAAGTTGTACGGGGATGAGTTGCTGAAGCAGGATTACTCATCATTGGTCAAGGTTGCCGGAGGCTGCAGCGCTGATTGTCTGGAGCAAACTGCCAAACAATACAACGCTGATCACCGCAGCATCTTTATATACTCATTGCAGGATTTGGATGGTGCTGCTGCTTTAGAGATCCGCAACCTGGCGTTGCTCACCGGGAAACCCGGCAAACATGCCGCCGGCGTGATAGCACTTAGAGAGAAAAATAATGCCCAGGGACTGTTTGACATGGGCATGCAACCCCAATGGCTGCCGGGTGGCATTTCTTCCAATGATTCAACACACAGAAACACCATTGAGGCACTCTGGGGCGTTGATCAACTACCCGCAAAGTGGCAATCACTGACTGAGCAACTTGAAGCCGGTGGTCTTAAATCTCTTGTCATATGGGGCGAAGATCCTGTTGGCACTGCAACCGACAAAAGCAAGATGCTAAAATGGCTGCAAGGTGTTAACTATAAGGTGGTATCTGACTATTTTATGACTGAAACCGCTTCTGAAGCTGATTTGATCATCCCTGCGGTGATGCCGCATGAAACAGGTGGCAGCTACACCAATACACAACGTTTCCTGCATGAATTCGAACCACAGACGGCTCCGGCACCTGAGATGACTACTTTGGAATTTCTGGGAAGGGTAATCAGGGAACTGGGCTTGTCGGCTGATTTAACACCCCGGGAGATTATGGCGGAAGTGATCAAACTGCTACCGGCCACCAAGCCGAAATCAACTTTTGAGTGGCTCAATGAACCCGCTGGAAAATCCATCGTAAAATATGGTGGTGATGTGGTGGTAAAAAGGGTACATGAAGCCATTGTAAACAGCGTAAATGCATAATTCAGAAAGGAGAACAATATGAAAACATTTAGTTCAATTGATGAGATACTTGACTTTGCCATGAATGAGGAGCAGCAGGCAGTAGAGTTTTACACCCGTTTAGCAGAACAGGCCAACACGCCTGATATGCGACAGATCTTTGAAGAGTTTGCCAACGAAGAGATTGGTCACAAGGCCAAGCTGGCAAGGATCAAGGAAGAGGGCTCCTACTCTGCGCCATTTGAGAACATTGCAGACCTGAAGATTGCTGATTTTACGGCATCCGTTGAGGTGAAGCCTGACATGACCTATCAGGAGGCGCTGGTGGTGGCCATGAAAAAGGAGAAGGCTGCCTTTAAGCTTTACACTGTATTGGCAGAAAGAGCTCCCAATGAAGAGATGCGCAGTCTGTTTTTAACGCTGGCCCAAGAGGAATCCAAGCACAAATTGCGGTTTGAGCTTGAGTACGATGAGCATGTCT
>SKPS01000096.1 GCA_007119395.1 Lentimicrobiaceae bacterium | reverse complement strand
GGTATTCTGGCGATGGTGTTGATATAGTAATGGTCATCGATGATCGGGTTGCTCTCCTGCATCAGGAAGAAGTTGCCGTATCCGATTTGGTGTGCATTTCTCCATACACGTCTGACGATATCCGGGGCGTATGTCATGCTATACCCTTCCATGCTGAAGGTAGCGTTTTCGGCGCCGACCATATCGAGCAGGATACCGAAATTGGCCTGATAACCCGGGATATGGGGTGAACGTGCCCAGTGTTGTGATCCGAGTGCCCAGGTGTCTCTGTTTCCGCTGAAGGTGCCTTGCGGCTCTCCGTAGTCTTCGAGGTCGAAGAAGATGATATCAACCCCTACATCAATACCATATTCATGGATGATACGAGCCACCTCCAGCAGCACACCCACGCCGCTGGCACCATCATTGGCTCCGTCGATGGGAGTATTGTGATTCGCCGGATCGGGGTCGTGGTCAGCATATGGCCTGGAATCCCAATGTGCACACAAGAGCAAACGCTTTCTGGCTTCGGGGTTGAAGGATCCGATGATGTTGTAGCCGTTAAGCACCTTTTGGTTCCAGGCCCTGGCAGCAAAGGGTTGCCGGTAAACATGTTCCGTAAAACGTTGCAAAGTGGCCTCCAGGTAGTCGGCACAGGCGGCATGGGCAGCAGAGCCCGGTACACGGGGACCAAAGGCAACCTGCGCGGCAACAAACGCAAAGGCTGAGTCAGCATTGAAGGTGGGTACTGAAACGGTTGAAACCGTTCTCGGTGATGCCGGTGCAGACTCCTCCGGCCCGGAGCCACAAGCTGTCGTCAGAACGATGGTGGCCACCAAAGGAAAGATCCACCTCATGGGTTGTGCAAATAGATTGTTCATCTGTCTGGTTGATTTCTCTGTGTTGTTATCCTTCAAATTGCCAGGTTGTTCCCTCTTTAGAATCCTTCATCACAATACCGGCTGCTGCCAGCTCATCTCTGATCTTGTCGGATGTGGCAAAATCTTTGTTCTTGCGCGCATCATTCCTGAGATTTATCAATGTTTCCATCACCCGGTTCAGCACATCGGGGTTGCCCGACTCCTCACTCGTCAATCCGAAGATTTCATGCAGAAAGGTGTTGTATATGGTTCTGAGATGATCCAGAGTGTGCTGGTCGATGGTGGCTTTTCCATCTTTTACCTGGTTGATGTACCTGAGCCCGTCGAACAGATGAGCCAGGGCCACGGGGCTATTGAAGTCGTCGCACATGGCCTGGTGGCACTGCGCCTCAAGTTGCGCAGCATCAAACGATGCCTTGCCGGTATGAGAGAGGTTTTTCAAGGTATTCACCCCTTCAAAAAGTCGCTTAAGGCCTTTGCCTGCTGCCTGCAGTGCTTCGTTGGTGAAGTCAAGCGTACTGCGGTAATGAGCCTGCAGGATAAAGAACCGAATCACCATGGGATCATAAGCCTGCGTCAGGCTTTTGTGTTCGCCGGAGAAGAACTCGTTCAGGGTGATGAAGTTGCCCAGCGACTTGCCCATTTTCTGACCATTGATAGTGATCATGTTGTTGTGAAGCCAGTACTTGACAGGCTTCTTACCAGTAGCAGCTACCGCTTGTGCGATCTCCGCCTCATGGTGTGGAAAAAGCAGGTCCATACCCCCACCGTGGATGTCGAATGTTTCACCAAGGTATTTGGTTCCCATGGCCGTACACTCCATATGCCAGCCAGGAAACCCGTCGCTCCAGGGTGATTTCCACCGCATGATGTGTTCAGGTGATGCCTTTTTCCACAACGCAAAATCGAGTGAGCTCCTCTTCTCATCCTGCCCGTCGAGCTGACGGGTGCTGGTTTGCAACTCATCAATCCTGCGACCCGACAAAATGCCATACGGATGATCTGCATTGTACTTCTCTACATCAAAATAAACAGATCCATCCACCACATAAGCATAACCGGCTTCAAGAATTCGCTCCACATAGGCGATTTGCTCAGGTATATGGCCCGAGGCGAGTGGCTCAATGCCCGGCGACAGCACATTCAATGCACGCATGTTCTCACGGTAACTGTTCGTGTAACGTTGCGCCACTTCCATGGGCTCCACCTGCTCCAAACGCGCCTTCTTGGCAATCTTGTCCTCCCCTTCGTCTGCATCATTCTCTAAATGACCTACATCGGTGATATTACGCACATACCTGACCCGATACCCAAGGTGAAGAAGATAACGATATATCAAATCAAAAGTGACAGCCGGTCGCGCATGCCCGAGATGCCCCTCGCCATACACTGTGGGCCCGCAAACATACATCCCCACAAAAGGAGGAGTTTCCGGCTCGAACAGTTCACGGTCACGGCTCAACGTATTGTATACATACAAAGATCTCATCATACTCATTGAAAAGTTTTCTACACCGCAAAGATAGTGATTTATGGTATGCTCCAACAATCAACAGAAGTGGAAACAGGCAAAGGCATGTCGGTCGGTGATTGCCTTCTCATCTGCAACAAAGATGGTTTAATCGTTGCTGTTCAGCGCCCCATTATTTACTGAAAGTTTGCCGCACCACTGTTTCGATTCTGTTGAGGTCATCAGGAGACATGTTGCTGCCACTGGGGAGGCAGATGCCGTTGTGAAACAGGTGCTCAGACACGCCGTTGATAAATGCGGGGTGTTTTGCAAAAACGGGCTGAAGGTGCATCGGTTTCCAGATATGCCTGGCTTCAATGTTTTCCCCTGCCATGTTCTCCATCAGGTGTTTGTGGGTGATGCCTGCCGTTTTTTTTGGGTTGATGATTGCGCAGGTGAGCCAACGGTTGCACAATACTCCTTCGGGTTCGGCCAGGAAGGTCACTCCGGGGATCTCTGCGAAGAGACCTTGGTACCAATCGTACACCTTGCGTCGTGCTTCCACCCTTTGGTCCAGCACCTGCAGCTGTCCTCGTCCGATACCAGCTACGATGTTGCTCATGCGGTAGTTGTAGCCGATGTGGCTGTGCTGATACCAAGGTGCGTTGTCGCGTGCCTGTGTGCTGAGGAACCTGGCATGGTCAATGAAGGATTCGTGATGCGACAGGAGGGCGCCACCACCGGAAGTGGTGATGATCTTGTTGCCGTTGAACGACAGGATCCCCATGGTGCCAAAGGTACCGGTGTGCTGGTCGTGGTAAAGGCTCCCCAACGATTCAGCCGCATCTTCAATCACAGGGATATTGTAACGGAGAGCAATCTCCATAATGGCATCCATTTGGGCAGGCATCCCATAAAGGTGCACCACAATCATAGCAGCCGGCACCTTCCCGTGGTCACGGAGACGCGATTCAATGGCCTCTTTCAATAGCTCCGGATCCATATTCCATGTGTCAGGCTCCGAATCAACCATCACCGGAACAGCACCCTGGTAGACCACTGGATTCACCGTGGCCGAAAAGGTGAAAGTGGGTACCAGCACCTCATCACCGGGACCAACTCCAAGATTGAGCAACGCCAGGTGAATGGCTGCCGTTCCCGATACCAACGCGGCAACATGAACTCCGTTGAGATATTCGCTGAGATCCCGTTCAAAACCATCCACGTTGGGACCAATCGGAGCAATCCAGTTCTGTTCAAAGGCCTCCCTGATAAAATGCATCTCTTCGCCACCCATATGGGGAGCAGAAAGGTATATACGTGGTTTCATGACTCGTTGTTGTTTGGCTTTTCCTCTGCAGGCAAAGATAGTGTTGTTTTGGGTCTGAAAAGGGTTCTGAAGAGAATGCGTATATCGGTGAAGAGGTTGTGATGGTAATAGTAATCAAGGTTGATCTTCACTTTATCGGGGAAGATCACTTTATCGTTATACTGTTGCGGATTTTCAACCGTGGCGAGCAGCTCTTCTTCGTTGGCATATTTAAGGGTTGCGGGGCCTGTGATGCCGGGTCTGAGGTTGAGGATCAAACGGTCTTCTCCCTGTAACATATCGGCATAACCCGGCACATCGGGGCGTGGTCCAACGAAGCTCATGTGCCCGACCAGCACATTCCACAGGCCGGGGAGTTCATCCAGTTTGTATTTGCGCAGAAAGGCACCGGTTCGTGTAATCCGTTTATCCCCCCTCACACTCACGGTGTTGGAACCATCATTGGGTTTCATGGTGCGGAACTTCAACAGAGGGAATCGTTTTCCGTGCCGTCCGATGCGTTGCTGTATAAACAGAACGGGGCGTCCGTCGGTAAAGAAGATGGCCATAGCCACCGCCAGCAATACAGGCGCTGCCACCACCAAACCTGTGAATGCGAATACTCTGTCGAACACCCACTTTGCGACCTTGGTTGCTGCACTTGGACCGGAATGCGATCCGGTGTGCTTTTCTGAAGTATCCCTTTGTGTCACGGTGTGAAGAAATGTTGCCATCAGCTCACCGGTTTTATGGTAGCAAAACTTCTCTTCTGCAAGTTGTCGTGCCGCAATACCGAGCCGTTTCCGCAATTCAGGCGATGCAATACATTCTGACACCTTCCCGGCAAACGATTCAGGCGTATCTGCCAACAAAAGATGTATGCCATCGGTTACACCCAACCCCTCAGCACCAACAGAGGTGCTTACAATCGCCTTGCCCGTGGCCATCCCCTCAATAATCTTTACCCTGGTACCACTGCCCGACAAGAGGGGTACTACCATGATCTCTTTCCCCGACTCAAATGCTCTTGCATCGGGCACCATTCCAGACACCTCCAGGTTTTTTCCGGCACGGGCGAAGAACCACTCAGGCATCTTTTTCCCGGCCAGGGTGATGCGAATGTCCGGGTGGCGAGCCGTAATCAATGGGAGGACCTCTCTGACAAACCACATCAAACCTTCCGTGTTGGGCATCCAGTCCATGGAACCCAGGTGATAAACCACCGGTTGAGAGGTGCTGCCACCGGGTTCAACAGGGAACCGACTGATGTCGAGCCCAATGGGAACAACAGATACCGGCACGTCAGGGCTCACCTGTTGAAACCATTCTGCATCCTTCGGCGACAAAGGCATAATGGCATCCACCTGCCGTGCCATGGCGATCTCAAAGGCTTTAAGCTTCATCGTCTCAACAGAGAGATATGCCCTTTGGAACGGATTCCTTTGGTTGGCAACAAACCGCTCCCAGATCCGGTGCTCAACATTTTGCGGCCTGAGAACAATCCTCGCGTTGGAAAGCCTTCGAAGTAACGGAAGATATCGACACAGGTATAAATGCTCAAGCACAATCACATCATAACGCTTTTCAGCAAGTAATGACTGAAGCTTTTGTGAAAACTCTGCGGATTGAAACCGACCAGCAAAATAGGACTGATGCGTGATCAGATGCCACAGAGCACCGGTGATCCGTATCGTGTTGTCAACATCAACCACTTGCAGTGAAGTATCCTCTCTAAACGAGGCCGGCACCAACGCGGGATCAACCAACGACCGCTGCTGATTCATCGCCAACACATCAACAGACACACTCCGGCTAAGCAAACCCAGGGTGCTTCCATATTGTGAAATAGCTCCACCGTCGTGTAACGGAAAAGGGATCTTATAATACAACTGTAATACCTGCATCTGTCGGGTCATCTGCCTACATGTTCTGCTATACCCGTGCAAACATACTCTATTTTGTTCAATCCCCACATCCCACATCCCCACATCCTCACATCCCCACATCCTCACATCCCCACATCCCCACATCC
>SKPS01000165.1 GCA_007119395.1 Lentimicrobiaceae bacterium | reverse complement strand
TAAATGAAATGGGACGATATGTAAGTCAACTATATTATCACAACCATGACTCCGTATTTTTAATAATCGATAGAGGGGTAGTTTTGCAAAACAGGAAATCTAAACCTGATTTTAGCGACATCTATCTACTGGACAAAAATGGGGTGATCTTGAATCAATACGATTTAGACAGTATTCTTTATATCTGTAATGGCTCGAACTATCCATGCATAAATCTATCCGCTGACGCTATCACAGGCAATCGAATATTAAAGAACAACCTATTCCTAAACTTCTACATTGATTATACCCCCGAACAGTCTCGTACATGGTTGGGGGAGTTAAAAATAAGAACGATTGCATCTCTTGATTTAACGTCCAAAACCATAAAGATGCTAAATGTCTTTCCACCAGACGATTTAGTTAACGGGGAATTCCCTGAATACGAGGGGGGATTTGCAACATGGTTTTCGTTGCTGTCAGACAGTACTCTTTTGTACCATTTCCCTTCCTCTCCAGCGGTATACCTTTATGACCTGTATGGAGATTCAACCAAAATGCTTTTTTCATATGGTGGTGCGTTGTTCAGCAATGATCGCAAAATAACACAAGGGACACAAAAGGTCAACTATCACTTACCTCGTTACCTGCCAGAATATGGCATGTACTTTAGACGAATCAATGTTCGGGATTACAAAGACTATGAACCCTTTGAAATGGTTCAGTTTTTTGACAAGGACTTCGAAGAACAAGGATACTTCTTCAAAGACACCTCGGTGCTGGGTTTCTTTTTCCTGAACTACAAAAACCAGTTGTGCATAAGATATAAGAATGCAGAAACCATGCTCAGGGTAAAGCCCGGGAAAGCCAGGCGACGTTCTATAACTTACATGGAGCGGAACCTGCTTATTCCCAAGCCAAATTCCCCTTTTGACCAAACTCTCAACGAATTGAACTATGACCAGCGATTGGCCAAATACTTAAAAAACTTTGGTCTCCAGAATGATTCCCGCATAATAATGTATAGCATGGAAGGTGCATGTTCCCATGTCCTATCGTTTTTAATGGAGTCCTACCGCATGAACCATGAGCAATTTGGCGAACTGAATGTACGCTACCTTTTCTTTGACCCCGATATTGAATCCACCATGCGAACGGTTGAGCTTTATCAGCTTGAAAACAAGGCCTATATAATTGCTGATACAAACCGGCTGTTTTTGCGCTATTTTTACCCGGCCGAGTTTGGCCGGAATCCGTTGGTACGATATCGCACTGAAGGTAACATCGAGGTGATGACTTACACTCCGCAAACCCTCTACAAGAAGTATGGGGAGCTGATGAGAGAATAAGAGGGATGTGAGGATGTGAGGGAAGCTAATGTGCAGATGTGCAGATGTGTTAATGTGCAAATGTTTTGCATCGTTAAACGAAAAAACAATTAAACCAACAGATAATTAGACGGTTAGACAATTAGACGGTTAGACCGTTTTTTCAACCTATTTTTCAACCCTCTTCCTTACAATTCCCCAAATCCATCCGGTACCGTTGAGCCAGAGAAAACCAAGTATGATCACGATATTCATCGGGGTGATCTGGTGCGCTTTCCCGATGAAGGAGGGGATGGTGGCGAGGGTGGCGGTGAGGATCCCGGCCACGATTCCGGTGGTGAGCAGGATGAAGTTTTCGGTGAAGTAGATGCGAAACACCTTACGGGTCGGGTATCCCAGCGTACTGAGGAGATGGGTCTCTTTGGCGCGTTCCACCAAGGTGCCGGCGATAAAGATGGCCAGCCCGATGGTTCCCACCAGCATCCCGAGAGCACCTATCCAGAAGAAGATCGCCAGGTAGGTGTTCTCTACCGACTGGAACCTTGCGAGTCGTTCAGGGGTGGTCTCCATGCTCCACCCGTGGTCACGAAAGGCGTCGGCGAGCATCTCCGCCTCTTCGGTGTGCTGGGGGTCGTCTACCAGGAAGAGTCTCGCACCTGCAGATGTGGGGAAATGGGGCAGGAAATGGTGATCGGCGATGATCACATTGCCCTGAAAGACCGAGTTTTCAAGTCCTGCGACCAGCAGCAGCTTCACCACTTCGCCCGTGGCACTCCGGTAGTGGAGTGTGTCGCCCACATTGAGGCCCAGTCCCCACCGTATCACGCTCAGGTCGGCCACGGCAGGCACCACGCCATCCATCGGGCGTTGGAGCAGACTCCAGGGGTCACCCTCCGTCTGTCGCGCTGTACGACCGGTAAACCGGAATCTTCCGTATAGCATCGTTGGGTTGACACCAATGATTCTCGGGTTGGCCACCCTATTGAGGTTCAGGCAGCTGGCATCGTCTTCGAAGGCGGTGAAGAAAGGGACAAACCTTAGCTCCTCATCCAGAGCATACTCTTCGAGGATTTCAGGGTCGTTCAGGTTGTGCAGGATGGGGATGGAGGTCTCAGCGATCCAGCGGAAGCCTCCCGTGCCACTTTGCGGGTCGTTCATGTCGGGGAGGCTGCGGTGGTTGGCGGCGGTGACCAGTATCGTGAAGGTGCCCACTGCCAGCAAGGTGACGATGGTGAAGCTGCGCCAGGGGTTGCGGCGGAGGTTCTTGATGATGAGGTCATGTGTTGAGGTGAGCGACGGGGCAGGGGAGGGGATGCGGTGCAGGTACACCAGAAACCCGCTCAGGAGTGCGGCCAGCAGCACCCCTCCGGCGACAAACCACCACAGATAGGCATCGAAACGTTGCGAAGCGGTAAGATAGGCGATAAAGAGGGTAGCTATGGCAAGCATCACCAAAAAGAGAGGGACATAAGACCGCCGTCTGCTTTTTGCTGCCTGTGGTAGCGCTTCTTTATGATGCAGTGTATTGCCGGTGTATCGTTTGATATACCTGTTGAGGGTGGCATACACCACGATGATGCCCGGCACCAGTCCGGCTACACCTCCCATCATCAGCACTGCAGGACGGAACCGGAGAATGAGGGTGTCGGTTCTCACGATGTCGTGCCACAGGTGGTTGAGGGCATAGAACACCCCATGGCTGTACACCACGGCGACGAGCACCCCCAACAATGCTCCGGCCAGAGAGATCACCACCGCTTCCGACAGGAAAATCCTCTTGATCGTTCCGGCCGGAAACCCTACCGTGGTGAAGGTTTTGATCTCCTCTTCACGCTTCTTCAGGTTGAACAGCAACAGGAGAAAGGTGAGGAGCAACCCCGACAGGATGATAAAGGACCCAAGTGCGGCAAAGAGCTGACCGAAGTCCACCCCGCCGCGTGCGGCCCTGATACCCTCTTCTCTGACGCCGTTCACCGTGAATCCGATCTGCGAGGGATCCACCTCTTTCCCAAGGGCAACTTGCAGCACCTCCTCCTCTTCAGGGCCGCCGGGGATCACGAAGGCGGTGTAAGCGCCGAAACGGTTCTGCCATAGTTTTTGCCCCTTCTCCAGCGCGATAAACACCTTGGGTGTTCCACGGTATGCTGACCAGTAGTCTTCATCTTTCTGCCGGATCCTCTCCAGGTCTACCGGCACGCCGGCATCCCATCCGGCGCAACTACCCGCGTCGGAGAGTCCGGGCAGATGGGGCATCAGCACGCTGTCTCTCCGGACCGCTTCCATCGGCAGGATGTGCTTCACCACGAAGCGACTGTGTGTCTCCTCCAGCTCCCGCAACGGCCCCATCAGGTAGTAAAGGATCTCGAAGGTGTCACCCACCGCCAGCTCCAGGTCATCGGCCACCCACCGGCTGATAATGGCCTCGTGGCCGCTGAGGTTGTCGAAGGGTGGTTCAGCGCGGTCAGTGGCGGTGACGAAGGAGTAAGGTGTCTCCCCTTTTTCGGATCTGATCGTGTTTGCGAAGTAGGTGAGGTGGCGGTGTGCTCCCGGGAACCGGTAGGTGATCGCTTCCGCCAGGTGTGGGTCGATGAAGACCCTGTCGGAGGCGAGGAGCCATCCGTTCTCCTCCGGAAGGTGTTTGAGGCGGAGGTTCCCGTCGGCGGGGTGCCATGCGTCGTTGAGCATTGTCGTAAGGTCGTCGGTGCTCCTGCCGGTTTCATCCCTTACCAGCACCAGGTTGGCGGCATCGGGGGTGCCCATGATCCGGTTGAGCCAGGTGATGGGCACGAAGAGATTCGTCGGAGTGGTCTGTTCGCTGCGGAGGTGGAAGTTACCTCCCTGCTCAGGATCGATGACAGCAGCCACTTTCATGCGGCGACTGATCGACTGGTTGGCGGTTGAGACGAACGGTGTGTTGTCGGCGATGGCATCACGGGTGCGGATACGGAGCAGCAGGTAGTCGCCCGGTGCCACGTCGAGGGCTTTTGCCAACTTCCTGTTGATCACCGCCTCGCCCCCCTCCGGAGAGAAGTGCATCCCGCCCGTCACCTCGTGAAACGAATCTTCGATACCCCACACCTGTACGTCGTTTACCCGCAGGTCGGTCCCTTGTACAGACGCCACACCGGAGGTTTGCATTATAGCGGAGGTGAGGAGATCAGGTTGCTGTGCCATCCGCTCTGCCAGTCCGCGTGTGAAGACCCGCTCCCCGGCGGTCACGGTGTGGGTGGTCTCGCCCAGCCTCTGCGTGACACTCTTCAGCAGGGAGGCCTGCAACGAATCCCCTATGACCAGGGCGCCACACAGGATGGCTGTGGCGATGGCGATGCCGGCAGCGGTGGCCATCCCTTCGCCCCGGAAATGAATCAGCGACCGCCGGATCAGCTGCCGCAGCGTGAAGGTGTGGTAGCGATTCATAGCGTGAGCTTTCCGTCGGTGAGGGTGTATGTTTTCTGCATCATCTGTGCGATTTCGTGCGAGTGGGTTGCGGTCACCATGGTGATGCCGGTCTCAGCCTGCAGTGTGATGAGCAGCTCCATCAGGTTGAAGGCGTTGGCACGGTCGAGGGAGCCGGTGGGTTCGTCGGCCAGGAGCACCTTCGGGGCGTTGATGAGCGCCCTGGCCACGGCGGCACGTTGGCATTCGCCCCCCGAGAGCTCACCCGGGAACTGATGCTGCACCCCGGCGATGCCCAGCCGCTCCAGCAAGGCCTGCCCACGATCGAGGGTCTCCGCTGAAGGCTTCCCGTCAGCCAGAGTCGGCAACAAAACGTTCTCCCATAAAGTGCACTGCGGCAGCAGCCGGTGAAACTGAAACACAAAACCCACCTGGTGGTTACGGTAACGAAGGATCTCCTGCTGCGACATACCGCCCAGCGTGACCCCGTCAACCACGATGGTCCCTTCGTCAGGGGTGTCGATGGAAGAGAGAAGGTTAAGCAAGGTGGTCTTGCCGCTCCCCGAAGGACCCATGATGGCAATGCGCTCTCCGGCGGAGACATCGAGAGTGAGCTGGTCCAATACCTTCCGGGAGACTCTCCTCAGGGCAGTGCGATACGATTTGGTGATGTGGTGTGCGTGGATCATGATATTCTAACGGTTGTTGCAGACGTTTTGTTTGTTTTTGGAATGTGTTGTTGTCAACGCAAAAATAGGGGTTTTGGGTAAATAAACGGAATCTGGGTGGGGGGCAGGGTGCATTGCCTGTACCGGGATTTATAAGTTTGGTTTCTTTGGGATTAGAATGGAACGCTGATGACGCAGATCCGGTATGATTGATTATGATTTTTTGTACTCTGCTGTTAAATCATATAGAATCAATGAGTTTCTGGTTCGCTGAAGCACCT
>SKPS01000118.1 GCA_007119395.1 Lentimicrobiaceae bacterium | reverse complement strand
GGCTTCCTGCATGAAGACTGAACGCTTTCCAGGTGAGGGCAGTAGTAAATCGCATCAATTCTGCCACCCGCCCTTTTAACCTCCTCCTGCATCTTTTTGTGGATCAATTCCAGCTCATCCTCAGTCATTAACCCCTTCCCTACGCCTTGCTGATTGGTCACAATCACAATTCTGCCAAACCACTCCGACAACACAGCCAAGGCCTCAGGTACACCCGGTAAAAACCGGAAATCACCCCAGTTACATACGTACCCGTCAACGATCCGCTCATTGATCACGCCGTCACGGTCAAGAAACAGTGACCACGTCTTGTAACTACTGTCGATTTTTGAATTCATATTGTGCTAATTTATAATGTTCAGGAACGCCTATGTCGATGAAATAATTGTCGAAAACAACAGCTGCAAGATAGTCATTTTCTTTAACATCAGCCAGAATTTCTTTTTCCAGCGAAAAGACATTGGAGGGCGCCCTGCCCTTAAACCATTCTGCATCAAACAGATAAACACCACCATTAATCAGCCCCGGACCTTTGTTGTCACCTTTTTCCACAAACCGGATAATTTGTCCTTCGGGGTTGATTTCTACAGCGCCATATCGGCTTACATCGTCGACCCTTCTGAGTGCAAGTACGATGCGTGCATTGGTCTCCTCTTTTTTGCGGACGAGGGTTTCCAGTTTGATATCGAAGAAGGAGTCACCATTGAGCAGAAAGACCGGTTGATGGATGTTTTCCAAGGCTTTGAGCACTGCTCCTCCGGTTCCGAGGGGTTCTGTTTCGTGGCTGAACTGAATATTGATCTCCCGGAACAGCGGTTTCAGGTTTTGAATATTCTCAGGGCTGAAGTGGTGGTTGATCACTTCATGTTTATAGCCGGTTGCCAGCATAACGTTTCGGATGCCTTGTTGGTAGAGGAATTCGATCTGGTATTCCAGGAACGGCCTCCCGTTGATGGGCGCCATCACTTTGGGCAGTTCTTGTACCACCTCTCTGAGGCGTGTGCCGAGCCCTCCGGCAAGGACAATACAGGTATCGGTCATTTTACCGGCTCTTTGGCTGCGAACAGCTCACTCTCAACGAGTTGACATACGATATGTCCGATCAGGATATGTGCTTCCTGAATTCTGGGTGTGTCCGCAGAGGGGACATTCAGCAGGAGATCGGCCAGTGGAGCCATTTCTCCACCGCCGGCACCGGTGAAGGCGACCACTGTAATGCCCATCTCACGGGCCGCCTGGAATGCTTTCACCACATTGGGAGAGTTCCCTGAAGTGCTGAGACCCACCAACACATCCCCTTTTCTGCCCTGACCACGCACCATGCGGGCAAACACCTCATCGTAACCGTAATCGTTGGCCACGGCCGTCAGGTACGATGTGTTTACATGCAATGCCTCCGCAGGAAGTGGGGGGCGGTCGAAATAAAAACGGCCCGACAGCTCCGCTGCCAAATGTTGTGCGTCAGCTGCACTGCCACCATTGCCACAAAACATCACCCTGCCTCCCGTTCGCAACGAACCAACCATCACATGCACAACCTCACGAATGCATCTGACCAGCTTCTCATCAGACAATAACTGTTGTTTCACCTCAACCGATTGCTGAATCACCTCTCGTATCTTTTCCATAGTTTTCACAAAACACAGTTTTATATTGCAAAGGTGAGAAAAATCATCTGAATACCCACTAAAAATATTCAGGATAACTCTCCAAAGTTGAACCCCAATGTCAGTTTTTTGTAGTTACTTTGCAATTGATATACATCATAGTTTTGGTGTTTTAAACTGAAACCAAGAATAATGGATGAACCCCCGCGCAGCCACAGGCCGTAACACCCCACAGAGAGGCGTTTAGGTTGGATAGCACGGATGATTCGAAAAAACTTAAAACGTTGCAACAGGATGAAAATTAAAGAAGAGAACCTTCGGGTAACTGCTGAAGACATTCGCTCAATGTACGATCGCTACCATTTTCCTGATGACATCAGGCAAAACATCGAAAAGGAACTACTGCTGCCTCATGGCTTACTCAACAGGCTCCATGCTGCCTATCCCATGCACTCAGGGTTAAAGGAGCAGGCTGAGTTTATGTTTAACGACAAGCCGCGCTATGCGGGGATCAAAGGGTTTCGCGAAATCGTTGAGATCTTAAAAGCGAATGGCATTGAGATTGGCCACCTGAAGGAGCGCGAGTTGTTTATCGACGTATACCGTTTCATGGCCACACGTCATGCGCTTAATACCATCAACTGGAGCCGCTTTGCAAAAGACTCTGTGTTTCAGTTGCTGTTTCCGCAGCCGGGCATGATCAACGAGAAAACCGTCAAGCAATACAGCGAAGCCACCACCGATGAGGAGCGTCAGAAGATTGTGGCCGATTATCAGAAACTGACCAACCCGCACGATGGCAAACAGAAGCTTAACAAGCCCTGGTTTGTCAATGATGATGGCGAGGTGGAGATCCTCCAGGGGAGCCAGCACAAATACCCTTTGTGCCAGCTCATTTTTGACAAATCAACACAGAACTGTTTTGCTTTCTGCAGTTACTGTTTCAGGCATGCTCAGGTTCGTGGTGACGAAGATATGTTTGTTCAGGACGACATTGACCAGATCCACCAGTATTTGCGTCAGCACAAAGAGGTGAGTGACATATTGATCACCGGTGGTGATGCCGGATATATCCCGTTCGACCGCCTGAAGGCATACGTAAAGCCCATGGTTGAGGACACAGAAATGTTACATATCAAAACGTTGCGTATGGGCTCCAGGCTGCTCACCTTCCAGCCTGAAGTGATCTTGAGCAGCAAATACAACCCGATTTTGGAGTTGTTTCGTGAACTAACCCACAACGGGATACAGGTGGCATGGATGGGGCACTTTTCAACCCCGCGGGAGATCATCAACCCATCAACCATTGCGGCCATCAGGCGGTTAAAGCATTACGGTGTCACGGTGAAGAGCCAGAGCCCAATCATGCATCACATCAGCATGTTCAGTGACGACAACGGCGAGATCGACATCGACAGGTCGGCACAGAACTGGATAGACCTGGGCAATATCCTGGCGATGCTGGGTGTGGGATTCCATTCGATGTATTGTGCCAGACCCACCGGAGAGCACCACTACTTCACCGCGCCTTTGGCAGCCATCAACAAAGTGTTCAGTAAAGTTTACCGTGAACTGGCTTCTATCAGCCGCCCGTCGAGGTATATCACCATGACTTCATCGGCAGGAAAAATCAGCATGCTGGGTACAGCAGAGGTGAACGGTGAAACCGTTTTTGCCCTTAAATTCAATGAGGGCAGGAACATGGAGTGGCTCGATAAAGTGTATCTTGCAAAATATGACGACCAGGAAAACACCATTGAAAAGCTGAAGCCCTATGATACTGACAAGTATTTCTATGAAGATGAGTTGGAGGAGATTGAAAGGGGCTTAACAGAAGCATTGGAACAGCAGTTGAACGAGGAGTAATAGGAAATCCTAAAACAGCGACACAGATGATTAACAAAATTTCGGCTTCGGTTCATGAGGCAGTCTCGGTCATACATGATGGTGCCACGGTTCTTATCAGTGGGTTTGGTGAAGCGGGCAGTCCGATCGAACTGATCCACGCACTGATAGACCACGGCGCCTCAGATCTCACCGTGGTGAGCAACAACACAGGGAGTGGCCATGTGGGCTTGGCGGCACTGATAGCGCATCGCCGCGTAAGAAAGATGATTTGTTCATTTCCACGCACTTCCAACTCTTTTGTGTTTCCTGAGTTATACCGGAAAGGTGAAATAGAGCTTGAACTGGTTCCGCAAGGAACCCTTGCTGAACGTATACGTTCCGGTGGTGCCGGCATCCCGGCTTTTTACACACCTGCATCTGTTGACACGCCGCTGGCTGAAGGGAAGGAGCACCGTGAATTCGATGGCAAGAAGTATGTACTGGAGCATGCCATCCGCGCAGATTTTGCTCTGGTAAAGTGCCGTACCGCTGACCGGTATGGAAACCTGCTGTACAACAAAACGGCACGTAACTTTGGCCCGGTGATGTGTACCGCAGCCAACACCACCATAGTGCAGGCAGCACACATCGCGCAACCCGGTGAAATGGATCCTGAGCATGTTGTCACACCCGGAATATTTGTTCAACATGTGGTACACATCCCTGAACCGGCTCATGAATCAGTACTCATCGCAGAAAACAAAAAGTATCCATGGTAAAAGATACAGAGAAAACAGTCACAGGCTGGAGTGTTCAGCAGATGGCACAAAAGGTGGCCGCCGACATTGAAGACGGCTCCTATGTAAACTTAGGCATCGGTATACCCGAACTGGTTGCCGGTTATGTTCCTGAAGGGAGGGAGGTGATCTACCACACCGAGAACGGCTTGCTGGGTATGGGACCGGAACCTTCACAAGACGAGGAGGATCCTGAGCTGATCAATGCAGGGAAAAAGTTCGTTACCGCCATTCCCGGCGCGTCCTATTTTCACCATGCCGATAGTTTCACCATGATTCGCGGCGGGCACATCGATGTATGTGTATTGGGTGCCTTGCAAGTGTCTCAGAAAGGTGACCTGGCCAATTGGTCAACAGGTGATGAAAAGGCGATCCCCGCTGTGGGTGGAGCCATGGATCTGGTGGCTGGTGTGAAAACCATTGTGGTGATAACACAGCACAACACCAAAACCGGGGAGCCGAAAATTGTGAAAGAGTGTAGCTATCCACTTACCGGGAAGCAGGTGGTGAACAGAATCTATACCAACCTGGCCATTATGGAGGTTACACCGGAAGGGCTGGTTGTAAAAGAGACTGCTCCCGGAGTGGACATGGAGTTGCTGGATCAACGCACAGAAGCTGCTTTGATCGACGGCCGATAATCATTTACCCAAAATCAACCATTAGCATGAATCATTCAGAGTGTGAACACGGTGATTGCCGCCAGACCGACTTAGAGATTCTCAAACGTGCCACAACGGTGATGCCCGGTGGCGTAAGCCGTAATGTACTCCTTCGGCAGAACTTCCCTTCGTATGTAGCCCACGCCCGGGGCCCTTATGTAACAGACAACCACGGCGTTACCCGCATCGACTTTGCCAACAATATTGCCTCCATGATCCATGGGCATGCCCATCCGGCCATCGTAGAGGCGGTGTGCCAACAGGTGCAACGGGGAACCGCTTTCAGCATCGGTACAGAAGTGGAAGTGGAGTTCGCTGAACTGCTGTGCAACAGAGTGCCCGCTTTTGATAAAATCCGTTTTGTGAATTCCGGAACAGAAGCGGTGATGGCGATGCTCAAAGCGGCAAGAGCATATACCGGGAAACCCAAAATAGCCAAGGCAGAGGGAGGTTACCACGGCAGCTTTGATACCGCTGAAGTGAGCCAAAGTGCTGCACCCGAAAACTGGGGTTCCATTGACCAGCCCAACAGCGTGCCCCACGTTGCCGGCACGCCCAAAGGGGTGACCGATAACGTAGTGATCTTCCCTTACAACGATATCGAACGCACCTTGAAAATCCTTGACCAGCATGCCGGAGAGATCGCCTGCGTTCTGGTTGACCCGATGCCACACCGTATCGGACTGGTCAAAGCATCACCGCAATACATCAAAGCCCTCAGAGAATGGACCCAGAAAAACAATGCGCTCCTCTGCTTCGATGAGGTGATCTGCTTCAGGGTTGAATATGAAGGAGCCCAGTCGCTGT
>SKPS01000001.1 GCA_007119395.1 Lentimicrobiaceae bacterium | reverse complement strand
CTTCAGCCCAAAAGCACCGGTGAGGCCAGTCTCCTCATCCACCGTAAACAAACACTCAACCGGACCATGCGGAATGTCATCAGCTGCCAGCACGGCAAGCTGCACAGCCATCCCTATGCCATCATCAGCACCTAATGTAGTGCCCGTGGCCATCACCCAACCCTTCTCTATCCGCGGAACTATCGGGTCTTTGTCGAAATCGTGCTCCACATCACTGTTCTTCTCGCATACCATATCTATATGACTCTGCAGGATCACGGTAGGTTTCCCCTCCATCCCCTTCGTGGCCGGCTTCCGAATCACCACATTGCCTAAGTCATCAACCAGGGTCTCCAGGTTGTGCTCAGCACCAAACGCCTTCAGGTGACGGATGATCTTCTCTTCCCGCTTCGAAGGGCGAGGCACTGAAAGGATCTCAGAAAAATATCTCCATACCGGAGCCGGATGCAGTTTTAACAATTCGTCGTATACCATAATATATATATATGTTTTAAGATGAATAAAAATGCAAGGTAAAGTTACAACTGTTCAACGAATATAGAACCGATTTGTTGAGCATTGCATGTCAATAATGCTGAGGCACGTTCCATACTCAGTATGGTTAAGCGTTGATTCACAGGCTAACAGCCGTTTGGCACCATCGGCACGAAGATTTAGGTGGGGAACTCTCTGAGGGAGCTGTGCAATCCTTTGTGGATCTCATACCAAAAGTTGAGGGCCGCCTGCATGGGGTTGCTCCCGAAGCGTTCGAGCCAGACCAACAGCTCAGGGTGATCGCACTGGTCCACTTCCCGTTTCTTTTGCAGGAAGGAGTGGAGCATATCTACATTCCTTTTTGTCTCGAAGAAGACAGAAGCATTTCTACTGGTGATCCTGCTGGCGGAGAGGGCGATGTTTTGCATAAACTCTTCACGACATCCGATCAGGTCATTCACGATGGTTGGCATCAGCTCTTCGGCCCACACACGGTGAAACCGGCATATACCCAGGTTATCGAGCATAAGCTCTTTGATCATACGTTCGGCATTTCGTTTTCCGAGCTCAAGCGGGGGTACGAAGTCACTTCCGTAGTGCATATAGTATTTCCCCATGATGGCAACCGGAGAGATCACACCTGGTGTCCAGTATTGGTTGGGCACGATCCAACCTTGCCGGGCGAAAGCGTTGAACGCGAAACAATCTTTCACAGCCTCCCCCTTTTGGCGTGCCAACTGACGTGCGAGCTTACGGGCACCAAAATGCAACGGTATTTTGCCATCAGGGTTAACCATCTCATGCAGCATTTGCACACCAAGTTGGGCGTTGTGCATTGAGTCTTTCACAATATCGAACCCTTCTGTTGTAAAAACCGGCTTACCGGTTACGCCAATCTCCTCAGGGGAGATCAGGTTTTCGTGAAGGCACTCCATCAACCATGCAATGACACCCCCCACCGAAATGGCATCAAACCCCATTGAATCGGCAGTGTGGTTAATCAACTCAGCTGCCCGCTGGTCAAAAACACCACACAAGGGCCCCATGGTTTGGTATGGCTCGTAGTCCTTCTTGTAGTTCCCGTGCATTTTCTTGCATACGGCCACACAAGGCTCACCGCAGTTTTTTTGCTGTTTTGTTTTGATGGTCTCATCATTAAACTGCTTCAGGTAGTGCCCCTCGATGAACTCTTTGTGGAGGTGTTCGCGTTTCTCTTCGTCCCAGAATATCGACCTGTAATTAAAGGCCAGCATATTGCCTTTCAGGGTTTTGAAGTTCACGCCAAAGGTGCCTCCGGTATCGAACTTGGGGTCGAACCGGTATTTTTTGGTGGCCTCGAAATCTTTGGCTGCCATATGCTGGTTGTATTTCTCTTCAAACCATTGATCGGCCACAGTGCGGTCTCTGAAGTCATCGTCGACAAAGGTTCCACCATAGATGATACCTGCAATACCATGTTGTTGCAGCATTTTTGTACCGAAGCCTCCTCTGCCTGCCCAGGTATCCACGGGGGTGAGCTTCCCTTTGCGAACAGGTGCTGAAGCGATGGCGCCAAAGTCAGTATGTAGCGATGCAGGGCCTGTGGCCAGGATCCTGGGTTCGTTGCTGTACTCCTTGCCAAATTCATCCAACGCGTATTGCATCATACCATATACACCGGTACGGCCAATGCCCCATACGTGGTCGAGCACTACAGGCACCAGCTCTATCCTGATCTCCTCACCATGGTCACGGTTCAGGTACAACAGAGAGGGGGCAGATGACTTCCCCTGAATAGACAACATATTGATACCCAGGTTATCAAACACCAACCCGGCACCTCCCATGGAGGAGATGAAAAACCCATGCCAGCAGGGTGATATGCCTGAGAAAACAAGTCGGTTGCTGCCGGGAAATATGGATCCGGCAAACAGTCCGGCACCAATATTCAGTGTATCGTGTTTGTGCGAAAGGTGCAACCCAAGGTCAACCGGACCAAAAAAGTCACCAACGCGATGCCGCAACACTTTGTAATAGCCGGTGGAAGCATCAAGCATCAAAGTTTTCAGCTGTAAAACAGGACGGTTATTCGAACTCATAAAGCAACAGAATTAAAAACTGTAAATATCGTGATTTTTTTTTTGTGAGATTGATTTATGTGTATATTGTACCTGGTTTTGTATCAGTAGGATTTGCGGGGGAAGCCTAATCTATCATATTGATTAACATGACATTAACACTTCAATCACCAGTAACCAAAAGTCTTTTATCATGAGAAAAGTGATTTACCTGATTGCTTTATGGGCGATTTTCAGTGGCACATTGGCAGCTCAAAACATTGTTTTCCACGAAGATTTCGAGTTGCCCTCGGGGGCAGACAGCGTGGTTTCCACGAGCAACACCACCAATGCGTGGGCCATTAACACAGTGTATGCATCGCAGGGTGCACAATCGATTCATTGTGCTGTGCAGCCTCACGACACCACCTCTATGACCACCCTTTCATTCAGTACCACAGGGTTCTTGTTTGTGCTGCTTGAGTTTGATCACATCTGTAAGATAGCCTGGGACGACAATGCTGAGATTTTCATCAGCGTGGATAACGGAGCGACCTGGGTGAAGCTCACCGATTCGGAATACGCGGGCACGGGGCAGTTCGGTACCCTTGGAAACCGTTTTACGGCGGCTTCATACCTGGATTGGGATCCGATGGACAACAGCACGATGCCAACCAATGCCTGGTGGAAAAGCGAACAGTTTAACATTTCCCAGATAGCTGGCAACCAATCCAATGTGATGATTCGTTTCCGTTTGTCAGACATGGGAGTGATCGGGAGCATGGGTGCTTATGGCTGGCTTGTTGACAACATTCGGGTTACGGCTTATATTGATGAAACGATCCCCCCCGACATTGTGTTGACGCCACCTGTTCTTGGTGACACGGTATTTCATACAGGGCCATTTCAGGTCTTTGCTGACATCACGGATGACAGTGGCATTGACACGGCCATTGTAGTGTACTCGGTGAACAGCGGCCCAAATGACACGGTAGGTATGTACCTTCTCTCTGGCGACACTTATACGGCAGAGATTCCCAGTCACACCTACACTACAGAGATCTGCTACCACATTGTGGCATGGGATGGCTCCACCTACAACAACATGGGGCGGGAACCTGCTTCAGGGTGTTACAGCTTTTATGTCAAACAACCGCCAGCGATTGTGGAGATTGGCACCGCCACCACACAAAACTCATCATCGGGGCCAACATACATTAGCAGTGCCACCAGTAGTTACGTGTACAGCAACCATATCAGTTTGTTTACTCCATCAGAGATCAATGCCGCCGGGATCATTGAGTCAATGGCGTGGAACAAATCAAATACCAACGGGTATAACCTGGGCAATGCCACGTTCAGAATCTATCTTAAGCACACTTCCATGACTTCGATACCCACTGCCAATACTACGTTTGCTTCGGAGTTGGCCGGAGCTACGTTGGTGTATGAGAGCACCACACAGAACCTGCCCCTTGCCACGGGGTGGGTCACCTTTAACTTCAACATGCCCAATACTTTTAATTATAATGGCAATGACAACCTGATGGTGTTGGTTGACTGGTACCGGCCGGGCAATGCTACCGGTGCGGTCAGTTGGTTTTACTCCACTGTTACGGGGATGGGGCAAACCTGGTCATCCTCCAGTACGCCCCCTACTATATCTTACGGAACCAATCGCAGGCCCAATATCCAGATCGGTTTTCAACAGACCAACTACCAGTATGATGTTGGAATCTCCCAGATCACTGAACCCAGTGGAAGTGCTATTGCGGGCAATAACCCTGTCAGGGTTGTCTTGAGGAATTACGGTACAGAGACCATCACCCAGGCTGAGATCCATTACAGTTACAACGGGCAGCCCCGTCCGGTGTATCACTGGACCGGCAGTTTGCTACCCCATCTGGCCAGTAGTGTGATCACCCTGGGCAACGAACAGATGATCCCCGGATCTTATGAGGTGAAGGCCTGGTCTGCCATGCCCAACGACAGCATCGATCAAAATCCCAACAATGACACAGCCTACTCATCGGGGTTTGTTTGTCTGAGTGTCCTCAATGGCACCTATCTGGTTGGCAGCAGCCCCGGTGCCGATTTCGCCACGGTTGATGATGCCGTGTCTGCCATAGACCAGTGCGGCATGTCGGGGCCGGTTGTGTTCGAGATTGAACCCGGCGTTCATCACACCCAAATGACCTTCCAGAACATCCCGGCAGCCTCAGCTGTCAACACCATCACCTTCAGGTCATCCACCATGAATCCGGATGATGTGGTGATACGTTACAATGCTACCGGCACGGCCGACAACTTTGTATTGCGCCTTGACGGCGCCCAATTCCTCCGCTTTGAATACCTTACTTTCATGTCAGAGAACACCACCTTCGGGAATGTGATCTCCATTGGCAACGGTTCTTCGAACAACCGGTTTACCGGCAACAAGGTCATTGGGCCAGCGGTGACTGTGAACTCAACCAATATTTGTCTGGTCCACAGTCCATCAGGTGCAGCCTCCAACGACACGAGCAACGTATTCCGGCTCAACAGGTTTTATTACGGATCATACGGGTTTTTCTACAACGGCCCCAGCACATCCGTGCATGAGACGGGCACTGTGATTGATTCCAACGTGTTTATCAACCAATTCTACCGTGCAATAGACCTACGTAACCAAGATGCTCCGGTGATCACATCCAACTACATCTTCTCTAACACGGAAGCGATTCATGGTACTGCGGCCACCTACCATTACGGCATGTACCTGAGCTATTGTCAGAACGAGATGCGTGTCGAGAAGAACCACATCCATACACCCAGGGGAACTTATGGGATATATGTAACCAACTGCACCTCAACACCGGGCAGGGAGGCGTTGTTTGCCAACAATATGATTGCTGAGATTGGAGGCTTCACCTTTGTATACGGCATTTATGTCCTCAATTCTCATCATCACTTATACTACCACAACAGCATCAACATCACCTCCCCGACCAGCAATGCGGGGCATGCGTTTTTCCTTCAGTCGGGGAGCAATATACAGCTGATGAACAACATCTTTGCAAACACCGGTGGCGCTTTCTGCGTCAGGGTCAATGCACCTGCAGCCATTAGTCGGTCGAATTACAACAACCTGTACTCATTGGCGGCCACCAACTGGGGATGGTGGAACGGAACCATTTCAGACCTGACCATGTGG
>SKPS01000205.1 GCA_007119395.1 Lentimicrobiaceae bacterium | reverse complement strand
TGATCATCCGGGAAAAACTTTATGATGAAACCTTCATCCGTACACGTGTGCGCGATGGTATGGATGCCTTTGAGTCGTTACGCAAGCTGACCGAAAAATATACTCCGGAACATACAGAGAAAATCACCGGTGTGCCCTCAGCCCTCATCGAGGAGGCGGCCCGCCTCTATGCCTCCTCCCCCACAGCCATGATCGCAACAGGGATGGGAATGAGCCAGCAGGTGACTGGATCTAACAATGTGTTCAGCCTGATCAATATGATGCTTATATCAGGTCAGATTGGCAAAGAGAGAGCCGGCATTGACCCCCCAAGAGGGCAAAACAATGTGCAAGGCGCCACAGATGTGGGTGTCACCCCGGTAAACTACCCCGGCTACATCCCCATTGCCAATGAAGAGAACCGCCGTAAGGTGGCCGCGGTATGGGGCGTGCCCTTTGAGTCTTTGTCAGACAAGCCCGGCCTCACCACTGTCGAGATCGCCAAGGCCGCATACGACGGCGTGGTGAAAGGACTCTACATAATGGGAGAAAACCCCATGGTGACCGACCCCAACCTGAACCATGCCGAAGCAGCATTCAAAAAACTCGACTTTCTGGTGGTGCAGGATATCTTCCTCACCGAAACAGCACAACTGGCTGATGTGGTACTGCCCGCTTCTTCCTTTGCCGAGAAAGATGGCACCTTTGTGAATTCAGACCGACGAGTGAACCGTGTGCGAAAGGCAGTTGAAATGCCCGGTGAAGCTCGTGAAGACTGGCGCATTCTGCACGAAGTGTCGAAAAGGATGGGATACCCCATGCCGGAATATGCCAATGCCTCTGAAATCTTCGATGAAATTGCCCGCGTAACACCCATCATGGCCGGTATCAGCTACCAAAGGATTGAACATGAAGGGATCCAATGGCCTTGCCCCGATAAAGATCACCCCGGCACTCGTACCCTGTTCCTGGATAGGTTTAACACCCCAGATGGACTGGGCGTGATAAACCCGGTTGACTACACCCCCCAGGAAGAGAAAGTATCCGATCAATTCCCCCTGCTGCTGAACAGCGGACGCATCCTCTTCCAGTACCACTCCAGCACCATGTCGGGAAGAAATGATGCACTCAACGCCTATGCCAACAAATCGTATGTAATTGTGCATCCCGCTGATGCAGAAAAACAAGGACTCGCTGAAGGTGACCGTGTGCGTATCTGGTCGAAACAGGGCGAACTTACCACCGTAGTCACCATCAACGAAGAGGTGCTCGAAGGGGAACTGTTTATGCCTTTCCATTTTACCGATGCGCTGGTGAACAAATTAACACGTGATGACCTTGACCCCATGTCAAAAATTGCTCCGTTTAAACTCACAGCCGTGGCAATGGAAAAAGTTTAACCTCAGCCTCCTGCAATAAACCTTATAAGAAATTACATGACTTATTTGGTAGAACCCTCATTTGACCTGGATGAAAACCACCCTAAGATCTTGATTGGGTTCAAGTCTCGCATAAATTATGTGCTGTAGGAACATCGCAAGCATACAATATGAGACATGTGTTCTTACGATTTTATCATCCTTCCATCCGACATCACACATCGGAAAAAATATTCATTGGTCTTCAAACATTTACCCCCTCTGACTGTTAATTCTGTTGATAACAAACAATTAAACAACCATTAACAATAAATCCTTTCATGATGAGAAATGACATCGACATTGCACGGGCAGCGGCCATCCGCCCTGTGACAGAGATTGCAGACAAGTTGGGAATTGACCATGATCACCTTGAACTGTATGGTAAATACAAGGCGAAGCTCCCTTTGCATCTGATTGATGAGAAGAAGATCAAACGGAGCAAGTTGATCTTGGTTACTGCGATCACTCCTACTCCGGCTGGGGAGGGGAAGACGACCACTTCAATTGCATTAACACAGGCGATGAATCGCATTGGTAAGCAGACCACTGTGGTACTTCGTGAACCCTCGCTTGGGCCTGTTTTCGGCATCAAGGGGGGAGCTGCCGGTGGTGGTCACTCTCAGGTGATTCCTATGGAGGATATCAACCTTCACTTTACCGGTGACCTGGCTGCTGTTGAGAAGGCTCACAACCTGCTGGCCGGGTTGATTGACAACAACCTGCAGAACAAAAAGCACTCTTTGGGCATTGATGCCCGAACCGTTAGGTGGAAAAGGGTGATGGACATGAACGAGCGGGCTTTGCGTCGTATCGTGATCGGCCTGGGTGGTGAAAAGGAGGGGGTGCCCCGCGAATCGGGGTTTGACATTACCGCTGCATCAGAGGTGATGGCAACCCTGTGTATGTCGAAAGACCTCGCTGACTTAAAAGAGCGTTTGGGAAATATCTTTATTGGCTTCACCCATGAAGGAAAACCTGTCTTTGCAAAGGACCTGAAAGCCAACGGAGCAATGGCAGCTTTAATGAAAGATGCCATCAAGCCCAACCTGGTACAAACCCTTGAAGGGAACCCAGCCATCATCCACGGGGGTCCTTTCGCCAACATTGCCCAGGGAACCAACAGCATCATCGCCACAAAGATGGGTATGAGCCATTCTGATTATGTGGTCACTGAGGCCGGTTTTGCGTCAGAGCTGGGTGCTGAGAAATTTTTCAACCTGAAGTGTCAGATAGGGGGGGTGATGCCACGCGCAGCCGTTCTGGTAGCCACCATTCGCGCACTGAAATATCATGGTGGAGCCAAACTGGCAGAGCTTAACCAGGAGAACCTGGAGGCCCTCGAAAAAGGTTTTGATAACCTGAACAAGCACATCGAAAACATGCAGCACTTTGGCTTTAAGCCGGTGGTGGCTATCAATAAATTCCCGACAGACACCCAGGAAGAGGTGGAGTTGCTGCGTGCCCATTGTGAAAAGATGGGTGTTGATGTGGCCATGAGCGACGGATGGGCGCGAGGAGGCGAAGGAGCCATCGAACTGGCAGAAAAAGTGGTGGAAGCCACCAAAAGCTGTCCAAGCTGCTTCAGCCCGATCTACGACTTTGAGTGGAGCATCGAAAAGAAAATACATACAATTGCCACCCAAATGTATGGTGCCAATGGAGTAGAGTATGCCCTGAAGGCAAAAAAAGACCTGGAAACGATTAAAAAGCTGGGGCTCGAAAACCTGGGAATCTGTATGGCCAAGACGCAGAAGTCAATCTCTGATGACCAGTACAAAAAAGGTCGGCCTAAAGATTTCACGGTGATGATACGTGAAATTGAGGTCAGCTCAGGTGCCGGCTTTGTGGTGCCTATCTCAGGTAGTATCATGCGTATGCCCGGGCTCCCCACAGAACCCTCTGCCGAAAAAATTGACATCGACGCCGAAGGGAACATCAGCGGACTGTTCTAACAGGAATCATCAGACATGTGAGTTTTTGAAGAAAACCACACGTAAGTTCATCACGCCACGGGATCACACAAGCACTTCAAATCTGGTGAAAGCGTAGCGTGTTGAATGCCTTTATCGCCCTGGCCAGGACATCCCTGCCGGGGCGTTTCCTTTATCACTACTTTTGCAGTTCCAACCGATAAATGAATAATCATGACAAATCAAAACCTTACTCCACTCTTTTCATTGGGAGAATTTGGATTGATAGAGAGACTTACAGGCAACCACACGCCGGTCAGGCCATCCACCCTGAAAGGTGTTGGCGACGACGCCGCCATGCTCGATTATGGCAGCAACATGGTGCTTGTTTCAACCGATTTACTGATAGAGGGAGTCCATTTCGACCTCACCTACTACCCGCTCAAGCACCTGGGATACAAAGCCGTGGCGGTTAATCTGTCTGATATCTGCGCCATGAACGGAACACCCGAACAAATCACCGTTAGCATCGCCCTGTCAAGCAAGTTCTCTCTCGAAGCAGTTGAAGAGATCTACAAAGGAATCTACCACGCCTGTCAAAACTATCAGGTTGACCTTGTTGGAGGTGATACTACCTCAAGCCAGATCGGACTGATCATCTCTGTTACCGTACTCGGATCAGCACAGAAAAATGAAGTGGTGTACCGTAACGGCGCCAAAGAGAACGACCTGATTTGTGTAACCGGTGACCTCGGTGCTGCCTATGCAGGTTTGCTTATCCTCGAAAGAGAGAAAGCCGTTTTCAAAGCTGACCCCCAAATGCAACCAGAACTGGAAGGGATGGACTACCTGCTGCAACGTCAGCTCAAACCCGAACCCCGATACGATATGGTCAAGCTGCTGAAAGAAAAGGAGATCCTCCCAACTGCCATGATTGATGTCTCAGATGGAGTGGCCTCAGATATCAGACATATCGCAAACCAATCAAATCTGGGATGTGTGATTTATGAGGACAAACTGCCCATTTTTCAAACCACCTATGATCAGCTTGGACTGCTTAAAATTGACCCGACAACGGCCGCCCTTAATGGAGGAGAAGACTATGAGCTGTTGTTTACCATCAACCAGAACGACTACGACAAAATCAAAGATCACAACGACATCCACGTTATAGGATACATGACCGATCCGTCAGAAGGGTATCATCTTATCAGCAAATCAGGCACCAAAGCCGAACTGAAAGCCCAGGGATGGGATGCACTGAAGAAATAACCATTGAATGAAACAGAAAGTTCTCTTTATCGATACAGTACATCCTCTGATTCGTGAACGTTTGGAGGGGCACGGTTATCATTGCGACTGGTTACCGGGGAATGATTATCACCACTATCTCGGTATCATCGGCGATTACACCGGCATCATCATCAGAAGCGGCATCACACTCGATCGCCACATATTGGAGCGTGCAAGGCAGTTGAAGTTCATTGCCCGGCTGGGGTCGGGGTTAGAGAACATTGATGTGGAGTATGCCGTCTCCAAAGGCATCACCTGCATCAACTCTCCTGAAGGGAACCGTGATGCAGTTGCTGAGCACGCAGTGGGGATGTTACTGGCCCTGAATAGACGATTGCTAACCACTGACCGGCAGGTGCGCCAGGGAACCTGGCTCCGGGAAGAGAACCGTGGACTTGAAATCAAAGGGAAAACCGTAGCCATCATTGGTTATGGAAATACAGGCAGTGCTTTTGCACAGCGGCTACGCGGGTTTGAATGCCGGGCGATTGCCTACGACAAATATAAATCAGGGTTCGGGAACGATGGGGTAGAAGAGGTAACCATGGAGGAGGTGTTCTCTTGCACTGATATCCTCAGCCTGCATGTTCCGCTCACACCAGAGACCCGATACCTGGTGAATCTGGATTACTTCAAGAAATTCCGTAAACCCATTGTCCTGATCAACACCGCCAGAGGGCAGGTGGTGAATACCCACGATCTGACCGTAGCCATGGAAGGGGGAATCGTGACCGGTGCCACCCTCGATGTGATCGAATACGAAGAGAGCTCCTTTGAAATGTTAAAGGCTGATAAACTGCCAGAGCCCTTCCGGTACCTCACACAGTCTGATCAGGTGGTGCTGTCACCCCATATCGCCGGCTGGACTCACGAGTCGAAGATCAGACTGGCAGAAGTGCTGGTGCAGAAAGTGCTGGATCTCTCACTCGACTGAAAGACCCTCTTCCTGATCAAAACCTTTTTCCCCAGGATGTTGACGGTTGCTGAAAATCGATTTGATTTTTTTCCGTGTAACTGCTGATATTCTTGTATTTTTGTTGTCTTTAAACCGGATACATCAATAAAAACATAGTACTATGGGCAACAAATTATTTAAGGGCAAGACGCT
>SKPS01000099.1 GCA_007119395.1 Lentimicrobiaceae bacterium | reverse complement strand
CGGCCGCAAATTGCGACCGGTTCACATCTTCAGAGCTGCAACGGCTAGTTCTCTGCCTGTTGCTGCATCTTGTTCTTGTAAACAGCCTTGATCTTCTGTTCTCTTTTGATAATCGATGGCTTGGTGAACTTCTGGCGATCCCGGAGCTCTCGTACCACACCCGTCTTCTCAAACTTCCGCTTTAGCTTCTTTAAAGCACGCTCAATGTTTTCGCCTTCTTTTACAGGAACAATGATCATAAAGATACCTGCCTTTCCACAATAGATTTATACTCTTGTTAATTTCAGGGTGCAAAAATACACATAATAATCGAATCTGCAAAGCAATCAGAGAAGTTTTTTATCTGATGCAGAGCCTTTCGCATTGCAGTGACCGCCTCATCAGAGATTCTTCAGAAGAAATTGTGTCATCATATTGAAGAGATGGTTCCGTGCATTCCCCCCGAAAATACCATGGTTCTTGTTTGGGTAGATGAAGAGGTCGAATTGCTTGTCAGCCTCTACCAATGCCGTTACCAAATCGTAGGCGTTCTGTACATGCACATTGTCATCTGTGGTGCCATGTACCAGTAAATATGCACCCTCCAGCTTGTCAACATGGTGTATCGGAGAGTTGATGTCGTAGTTCTCTCCGTTTTCCTGTGGTGTACGCATAAAGCGCTCAGTGTATATGTTGTCGTAATATCTCCAGTTGGAAACCGGCGCCACGGCAATACCGGCCGCAAAATAACCGGCCCCTTTGGTCATGCAAAGCGTCGACATATAGCCACCATAGCTCCATCCATAGATTCCTATTCTGTTTTGATCGATGTAGTCGAGGCTGCCAAAATACTTTGCCGCCTCAATCTGGTCAATGGTTTCGTATTTCCCCAGCTGCAGATAGGTTCCCTTTTTAAACTCCTCCCCTCTCCTGCCGGTTCCACGGTTATCAACAGAAACCACCACATACCCCAACTGCGCCAGGTGCCTGAACCACAAATGTGTATAATTCCATGAGTTGAGTACAGTCTGACTACCCGGTCCGCCATAAACATACATCAGCAACGGATAGCTCCTGGCCGGATCGAAATCGGGGGGCTTGATGATCCAGTAATTGAGCTCAATATCCTCCTCTGTGGTAAAAGACCCAAACGTAAGCCCTGGCACAACATAGGCCGACAGTGTGTCTACCAGCTTCTGGTTGTCCTCAAGCACAACCACCTCCTGTCCGCGACGGTTGTAAATAGAGTACCTGTTGGGTGTATTGGCATCTGACCAATTCAATATATAGTAATCAAATGTTTTGCTGAATGTCACATTGTTGTTGCCGGGCTGTACAGGCAGACTCCTTTCACGCCTGCCATCCAGACGCACCGCATACACCCCGGTGTTGAGCGGGGTCTCCTTTGCCGCACGGTAGTAAACCATCCGGTTCGACTCATCAACCCCTTTGATATCAACCACATCCCACTCGCCACGCGTCAACTGCAACTCCTTCCCGTCTCTCATCGACACCACATAAATGTGGTGAAAGCCATCCTTCTCACTGGTAATCACCATGCGGTCCTTCAAAAACCACATGTTGTCGGTTATGTCTATATAATACTTGTTATGCTCTTCGTACAAGAGGGCTGTATTGCCCGTTGCAGGATTGGCGAGCAATATCTCTTTGTGGTTCTGAAGTCTGTTCATCCTGATCACCGCCAACGACTGATCGGTGGCTGTCCATTTAATCCGGGGAATATACTGATCGGTCTCTTCACCGATATCGATGTTGGCACGGTTTCCCGACTGCACATCATATGTGTGGATGGTTACCACGCTGTTGTCTTCTCCGGCCTTCGGATACTTATAGGTGACGAGTCTCGGATACAACTCACCGTGAAAGGTGAGTGTAAACTCCTTCACATCGCTCTCATCAAACCGGTAGTAAGCCAGGTACCTTCCTGAAGGGGACCATTGAAACCCTTTGGTGAAGGAGAACTCCTCTTCGTATACCCAGTCACAGGTACCGTTGATGATGTGATTCTCTTTGCCATCGGTGGTTACGGCCACTTCATTCATCTGGTCAAGGTGAACATAGTAGAGGTTGTTGTTCCGCACAAACGCCACCCGTGTTCCGTCGGGTGAGAAGTCGGCCAGCCGCTGCATCCCTTTGCTGCGGTCTGATAACGGACGAAGATTGCCGCTTGCCCTGTCGTATACATAAAAGTATCCCTCCCTGGAATACCGGTAGATCCGCCGCATACGCGTACCTAACAGCACCTTCGACTCGTCGTCGCTGAAAGCATACTGAGAAAAACGGATCGCCCCACCCTCTTCGTCAACCAGCTTAGAACCATCCAGTAATGTGTCTATCACCTCACCGGTAAGGTATGAGTATCTCACAATACACTGGTTCTCCAACACAGTAAAATGAATGCCGTCATTCATTGACCGGATCTCGCTCACCCCGGCAGGCCTGAACGTGAAGTCTCTCCATATCTCTTCAATGGCAAAATGCTTCTGCTGAGCTGATAACAACAATACACTGCATATCAGCACAACCAATACAAACAATCTCCTATACATATATTATGGTATTAATGGGTGTTTCATCAAACAGACAACAGCCGGCTGCAGTTGTGTTGTCACCGGGAAGTGAGAGGGTTGGATTTCAACCTGGAGTGGGACGTACTGGAATCGAACCAGTGACCTCATGCCTGTCAAGCATGCGCTCTAAACCAACTGAGCTAACGCCCCATGATGATGTGTAAAAGAACCGGGTTGCAAATATACTCTTTATTCTTATTCTGAAAAAAAAAGTCCACAACCTGTAATACCAGGTTGAAATTTTCCTCCATTGCGTGAACCAATCTGATGGGTTGGTGTTTGTGATAAATGAAGATTTGCTTTTTATTTGATAAAATACAAAAGCTATCTTTGTTGCGAAAAAGGACACACCGCAGGGATCCCCACATGGAACCCGGTGATGGCACGATGGTTCTAAACTTATAAATTTCAAATCATGATGCGCTTTTTTATTACGTTGTTTGCATTTTTTACAGTGTTTTCAGCAGTTGGGCAATCGGTTCCCAACGGTGATTTTGAGCAGTGGAGTGGAACGGGAAACTATGAGGAGCCTGTCTCCTGGAGTACGCCCAACCCCAACACAGCGGCTTTAAGTTTATTTACGGTTACCAAAGAGAGTGGGTTAAAGCACACCGGAAGTTATTCAGCCAGGTTACAGACGCGCAGTTTACTGGGTATGCCGATTCCCGGTTTGTTAACGCTGGGCACCTTCAGTATCAACATGGTGACCATGGAGGCAACCATTGAAGGGGGCATCCCCTTCACGCACCGCCCGGTATCGATGAGTGGCTATATTCAATACGATCCCAAACTCGGTGATGAATGCTTTGTTGGCGTGGTGCTTTTACGCCAGAATGGATCCTCATGGGATACGCTGGGCACAGGAAATTATACCACCACACAATCACTCAACACCTGGACCGAGTTCAACATTGCCATCGATTACACCTCGGTGGAAACGCCCACACACCTGAACATCATCATTCTGTCATCCGACCGTGACGATCCGCAGCCCAACAGCACTTTGTATATTGACAACCTTGAGTTTCAGTACCCGATCGGTGTAGAAGAGAGCATCACATCGGCTGATGAGCCACGGGTCTATTTCGGTGCAGGCCGATTGGTGTTTGAAGGGGTTGATTCAGACCGGGCACAGCTGCCGGTATCGCTCTATTCGCTTGATGGCAGGGTTGTTTGGAGCGGCGAGACCCAAAGAGACGGAAATACCTATACTTCACTTTTGTTGCCTGATCTGCAAGGCGGTGTGTACATCGTTCGTTATGGCAAAGGGGATGGAAGCTATGGGGCAGCCAAAATATATGCAGGCGTATGGTAAGCAGATGGTTTTGCAGCAGAAACGCTGCCAATGGGAAATGTGGTGATGCCGTGCGGTTAAAACGCCCGGTACAAATTCTGTTTTTTCTTTTTTTTCTGACGAGCGGGTTTTTTTTCCCTGCTACTGCTTCCGTAACCACAGAACGTACGGTACCGTTGGTGGGCGTTAAAATAGATCCACTGGGAGGTTTGGGGGCATCGTTGCCGGTACACATTGAGACATTTATGGGTCAAAGTGGCTACAGTGTCGTTTTTGGCGGGAGTCTCATCCGCAGCAGATCAGGCACCGGGAGCTCCTACTATGCCTCGGATGGTTTTACTGTTATGCCAGAGTTCCGTTACTATTTCCAGGTTGACCCTGTTCAAAGAGCACGCACCTATGGAGGTGTTTGGCTGGGCTACGAGGAGCACGGCAACACCACGCACGACCGGAATGGTAATCCAGTGGAGGCCAGGGTGTACGGTCGTGGGGGTGGACTGCTGTTTGGCAACCAATGGTTTTTTGAGAATGGTTTTCTGGTGGATATCTATTTCGGACCGGGATACTTCAGCTACTCATCCAGCGAAAACTACGACCTGAACATAAGCAAAGGGGGCTTCCTGGTAAGCATGATCGGGCCCAAACAGAGCGGCACAAAAGTGCGGTTTGGCATTACCGTGGGGCTGGCATTCTGACTTTTTCAATGCATATCGCCACTTTTTTTCTAATTTTGGCTCCCTTTCCGGATGCAAATTCCGGTCAATGTAGTCACAAAGGATGAAAAAGCTTTCAGTAGTCATTGTCAATTACAACGTCTCTCATTTTCTGGAGCAGTGCCTGTTGTCGGTACAATCAGCATGTGAGGGGCTTGACGCGGAGGTGTTGGTGGTAGACAACAACTCTGTTGATGGAAGCGTGGCCATGGTACAGGAGAAATTCCCCGGGGTGAAACTGATCGCCAACCGGGAGAATGTGGGCTTCAGCAAGGCCAACAACCAGGCCATCAAAGTCTCACAAGGGGAGTTTGTTTTGCTGCTGAACCCTGATACGGTGGTTGAATCTGAGACCTTCAGAAAGTGCATCTCTTTCATGGAGCAACACCCTGATGCCGGAGGCCTGGGCGTACATATGGTGGACGGCAAAGGGAAGTTCCTCGCAGAATCGAAACGATCACTCCCTACCCCCATTGTGGCTTTCTATAAGATATTCGGACTGTCATCGCTTTTCCCACGCTCTAAGAGGTTTGGCAAATACCATTTGGGATATCTCGACAAAGACCAAACCCATCAGGTGGAGGTGCTTTCGGGTGCTTTTATGATGCTCAGACGAGCAGCACTCGACAAAACGGGGCTGCTGGATGAGGCGTTCTTTATGTACGGAGAAGACATCGACCTGTCGTACCGGATTACACAGGCCGGCTATAAGAACTATTACTATCCGGGCACCCGGATTATTCACTACAAAGGGGAGAGCACCAAAAAGGCGAGTCTGAATTACGTTTTTATCTTCTACCAGGCAATGATCATCTTCGCACGGAAGCACTTCTCGGGCAAGCATGCCACACTGTTCCGGTTGCTGATCCACCTGGCGATCTATTTCCGTGCCGGGGTTGCCATTGCACGTCGTACGTTTACCCGCATGTTGTATCCTCTGCTGGACGCAACCTTGCTCTGGGGTGGCCTATACCTGATCAAAGAGTACTGGGCATCCCATGTGCGCTTCGGTGTAGGCACCGATTACCCGTCTGAGCTGATGTTCCTTGTGGTACCCGCCTATATTCTGGTATGGCTTCTGGCGATGTTCTTCTCCGGTGTTTACGATAAGCCCCTGGTGATCAATAAGGTATGGAAGGGCATGGGTGCCGGCACCCTGGTCATCCTGGTGGTGTATGCCCTGTTG